>JBOHWM010000083.1:0-8178 GCA_050736555.1 Binataceae bacterium (SeqCode) | reverse complement strand
CAACGAGCATCATCAGAACGCCTACGGCATGATGCCGTCGCCTAATCTGATGGCGGCGGCGCTGACGCGGCGCACGCGTCATGCGAATCTGGTGGTTTTGGGCAATTCCATCGCGCTTTACAATCCGCCGGTGCGGGTCGCGGAAGAATTTGCGATGCTCGACGTGATGAGCGGCGGACGTCTGGTCGCGGGATTCCCGGTTGGTACCTCGATGGACGACAATTTCTGCTATGGCGTGGTGCCCGCCACTTTGCGCGAACGTTATGCTGAAGCGCACGATCTCATTATCCGCGCGTGGCAAGAGCCCGACGTCTTCAGCTTCAACGGCAAATATACCAAGCTGCGTTACGTCAATTTGTGGCCCAAGCCCCTGCAACAGCCGCATCCGCCGATCTGGATTCCGGGCGGTGGCTCCATCGAAACCTGGGATTTCTGCGCGGATCACGCTTATCAATACAGCTTCCTGTCATATTTTGGTTATATCGCCGGCAAAAAAGTTGCAGATGGTTACTGGAACGTGATGGCGAAGAAGAACAAGCCGCTCAATCCGTACAGCCTCGGTTTCGCCCAGGTGGTCGCGGTGGCCGGTAGCGACGAAGAGGCGGAGCGGCTTTATTCACCGCATATGGATTACTTCTACAACCGCTGTCTGCACGTGTATCCGGGTTTCGCCGATGCCCCCGGCTATCGTACCGTCAGCACTATCCGCTCGGGATTTCTCGGCCAGGTTGGCAAACAGGCCACATTGCGGCGCGAGGGGTTGACCTGGAAAGATTTCGTTGACGATGGCTATATCATTGCGGGTTCGCCCGCGACGGTGCGCGAACGTCTGCGCGAGGCGATGAAGAGTCTCAACTGCGGTCATCTGATGATCTTGATGCAACTTGGCTCGATGCCGCCCGACTTGGTTAGCTACAGCACCGAATTATTCGCGCGTGAAGTGATGCCCAGCATGCGTACGCTGTGGACCGATTGGGAAGACAAATGGTCGCCGCGTCCGCTGCCAGAAAACGATCGGGCGATGCCGGCGGCGCTGGATTTCAATCGTCATGAAGCCAATGGCAAGACCAGCGCTCCGACAAACGTGGCACATGAGACACGGGGTGCGGCAAAATGAAGCTCAATCAAACAATCGCGGATGGAAAATTCTCGGTCGAACTGTACACCTTCGGGAGCGGCGAACCGCTGCTGTATGTGCATGGCGCCGGCGGACTGTTCGGCGTCGATCCCTTCCTGGAGGAGCTTGGCCGCGACTTCAAGGTGTTCGCGCCGCATCTACCCGGCTTCGGCGAATCGACCGGCGGCGAGTTGATCGAAGACGTGATTGACGCCGCGCTGTTCTATCATCAACTGATGGATGAGCTTGGGCTCGAACGGGCCAACATCGTCGGCCATTCGATGGGTGGGATGTTGGCGGCGGAGGTTGCCGCGCTTGACGTCAGCCGTGCGAAAAAGCTGGTGCTGGCGGGGCCTGCCGGTTTCTGGCTGGATGAGCATCCGATTCCAGACTTTTTCGCGCTGGACGTGGCTGATATCGGCAAGTACCTGTTTCACGATCCGAATTCGCCACTCGCGCGCATGATGATGGCGGTGCCAGAAGATCTCAACGCGCTCGCGGATATGTACGTCGAGCGCGTCAAGCGGCTGTCGGTCGCGAGCAAATTCCTGTGGCCGATTCCCGACCGCGGGCTTAAGAAACGCGCCTATCGGATTGCCGCGCCGACACTGCTTCTATGGGGTGAATCGGACAAGCTGGTGCCGCCCGTGTACGCGCATGAATTCGCCAGGAGGATCAAGCATTGCCGCGAGGAAACCATTAAGGAAGCCGGGCATATGCTGATGTACGAACAGCCGGCCGCCTTCTGCGCCGCCGTCCGCAATTTCCTGAAGGGCTAACCCACTATTCTCCTCCCTCGCTTTTTGCGAGGGAGGGATCAGCAAATGCCTCTCAGCGGATGGCGACCGCCGCAGTCGAGACGCGCGTGGGTGTATGAGCATAGCCGGGCGGATAGAGCCGATAGACCATCAGGTATACCAGCACTCCGGTTATCGACACATAAATCCAGATAGGCCAGGTCCAATGGGCGATGCGGCGATGAGAGCTGAAGCGGCCGCGCAACGCATACCATAACGTAACCAGCACCAACGGCACGATTACGGTGGCCAGAATGATATGCGAGATGAGCAGAGTGAAGTACGCCGGCCGCACCCATCCGTAGCCCTGGAAGTGAACGTCGCCGACGTGATAATGATAAGTCAGGTAGGAAATTAGGAACGCGATCGAGACCGCGAACGCGCTCAGCATGAACATGCGATGGGCGCGGATCCACTTGCGCCGGATGCAGTAAAAGCCGGCGACCAACAAGACCGCCGCGATCGCGTTGAGAATTGAATTGAGCGGCGCCAGCCAGAAATATGCGGCCATCGAAAACGGCGGATTTTATCTCCCTTGGAGTTGGACCGACAGCGCAATCGAGTCGCTTCACGGACCGGTTAAAGCTTATCGCTGAATTGCCGCAAACGCGAATCCATCGCGGCGCGCCGGCGTCGAGCGCCTCAAATTGAAACAAAAGCATTATTCTGCAATGGTAGTCTGTAACACAGCGTTAATCCGTGGGAGAGGGCCGCAAGCTTTGATTATGCGGCGGACCCGCGCAATGGAGGACGACTAATGCCCAAATCAATCATTTCCGCCGATTCGCATATCACCGAGCCACCCGGTTGTTACGTCGATCGTATCGACCATAAGTACAAGGACGTCGCGCCCAAGATGATCCATGACGACAAGCTGGGCGACCTCTTCGTGATCGACGGCATGAGCAAGCCTATCGCGATGGGGCTGGTGGCGGCGGCGGGGCAGAAATCCAGCGACTTGGCGATGTTCGGCGCCAAATTCGAAGACCTGCATCGTGGCGGCTGGGACCCCGAGGCACGCATGGCCGACCAGGAGCGCGACGGCGTGTCGGCGGAAGTTATCTATCCGACGATCGGTATGATGCTCTGCAATCACGCCGACTACGACTACAAGAAGGCCTGCTTCGACGCCTATAACCTCTGGCTCGCGGAGTATTGCGATGCCCATCCGGATCGCCTCATCGGACTGGGGCAGACCGCGATGCGCTCGGTGGAAGAAGGTATCGAGGATTTGCGCAAGATGAAGGCAATGGGTTTGCGCGGCGTGATGATGCCCGGCAATCCGCAGGTCTCCGACTATGACGACAAGATCTATGACCCGTTCTGGGAAGCCGCGGTCGATATGGACATGCCGCTGAGCTTCCACATTCTCACCAGCAAACAGGATAATTTCAAAACGCGTGGTCCGCGCATCAATGGTTTCCTATCGATCATCCGCGGCAACCAGGACCTGATTGGAACGTTTATCTTCGGCGGCGTGTTCGAACGTCATCCGAAGCTCAAGCTGGTTTGCGTGGAAGCGGACGCCGGCTGGGTGCCGCATTATATGTATCGCATGGACCACGCCTATGACCGCCATCGCTCCTGGATGATGAAGGGCCGTGAATTGGCCAAGATGCCATCGGAGTACTTCCGCGAGCATGTTTACACCACCTTTCAGGATGACTGGGTGGCCTTCCGTATGACAAACATGTGCAACTTCCGTCGCCTGATGTGGGCCAACGATTTCCCCCACAGTGATTCCACCTGGCCCTGGTCGCAGGATCTGCTCAAGGAGCATACCAAGCATCTGAATCAGGAAGAGAAGGACGCCATCCTTCACGATAACGTCGCGGAGTTGTATCACCTCGCGGTCTAAGTTCGTCTCCGCCTTGTCGATATGAAAGCGGGCATCCGAGAATAAAATCAGTTCCTCCCCCGGCCGTGCTGGGGGAGGGACTGCCTATCGTGTCGCGCGGCGACCGGACTTAACGAAAAAAACCGGCGCGCAGTGATTTTTCACTGCGCGCGTCTCAAAGGCTCATCGCGCCTTGGCGTAACTACCTTGCCACGCTAGCGTGGTGGGCAGTTGGCGCGTTATTCGCCCAAGGTGCTGGCGAGTTTTTGCTGTTTGGCTTGAAGTTCCGCGACCAATTTGGGGTATCCCTCCATATTGATCACGCGATCGAATTGATTGCGATAATTGGCAATCACGCTGATTGAATCCAACTCCAGATCATACACTCGCCAGCCGTCCTTTTCCCGCTTCAACAGGTAATTGACGTTCATCGGGTTGGGATCGTTGTGCAGAATGACCACGCTATAAACTTTGACGTATCCGGGCTGGAGCGTGATTTCTTTGGTGAACTTGATATCCACCGATGAGATCGCATTCTGAACTTTTTGCACATTAGACTGTTGCAACTTGCTCAGGTAGATATCCTCGATGAAATCGGTGAACAGGGGCACGAAAGCCGCGCGTTGTTGCGGTGTCAGTTGCTTCCAATGATAGCCCAGCGCCGACCGCGACATTTGCTCGAAATCGAAATGTTGGGCGGCTAACTGACGCAACTTGCGGCGACGCGCGGTTATCGGCATATCGTGATCGTCAAATACCGCCGTGACCTGATTGATGGCGGTCGTGATCTGGTGAACCGGGTCGTTCGGCTTTTTGAATGCCCCCGGCTGTATGCTTACGGTCAGCGCGTTGGCTCTAACCGCGGCGGCCGCCATCGTTATCACCAACGCCAGAAGTCCGATTGCGGTATAGTGGCCAAGACGAATCATGCCGCTGCATGCGCTGAGTCTCAGAGCCGTATCGGTCGGGCGGGGATAAGCTTTCTCACCTGTAATGATCGGCGCCATGTTGAATTTAATCACTCGGTCCTGTTGCAAGGCATGATACCTGACGATCCCCGCTGGCATGCTTGTTTGAGAACCGTAAGCGAACCCCGGAACGGTACGCCGGCGTGCCGCGAGCGCTCGCTGGAACTTCCTCTGGGCACTTCGCCTCAAGGCGGCGCTCAGGAAATGCGCGGGATATGTTCGAGGGCGGCGGGATTTTCGAGTGCCGATACATCGCCCGGCGGCTGGCCAATATGAACCGCGCGTAGCACCCGCCGCATCACCTTGGCGTTGCGCGTTTTGGGCAGTTCGGCCACGAAATATACCGCATGCGGACGCAACGGCTTGCCCAGCGCCTGCGCGACCTCGTCGGCTATATCTTCCGCCAATTCAGGCGACGGTTTGATTTCCGGCAACAACACTGCGAAGACCACCGGGACTTCGCCCTTGGTGCGATCGGGCACTCCGATTGCCGCTGCCTCCGCGACCGCTGGATGGTGCCCGGCGGCGGCTTCCACTTCCGCTGGTCCCAGTCGTTTTCCCGCGATCTTCAGCGTGTCGTCCGAGCGTCCGAGCAGTAGCCAATCGCCGTCCTTGTCCACGCGTGCCCAGTCGCCATGCACCCAGACATCGTCGAAGCGGCTCCAGTAGGTTTCCAGGTAACGCGCGCGGTCCTGCCAGAAACCATCGGTCATCCCCGGCCAGGTGTTCATCACGGCCAACTCGCCTACCTCATCGACCACCGGCCTACCGTTCTCGTCGAGTGCGGCCGCGGCGATACCCGGCACAGCGGTATTGAACCCACAGGGTTTGATCGGTCGGAACACCGTGCATCCGAGCAATCCGCCGGAAATTTCGGTTCCACCCGAATAATTGATTATAGGAACGCGGCGCCGGCCGGCGTTCTCGAACAGCCACATGTAGGCTTCCGGATTCCACACCTCGCCGGTCGAGCCGAGAACCCGCAGTGAGCTGAGGTCATGACGGTTGATAGGGTCGACGCCAGCCGGTATGAGCGCGCGCACCAATGTCGGCGAGATACCGAGATGGGTGACGCGATGCCGTTCGATCATGCGCCAGATGCGGTCGGGGGCGGGCCAATCCGGCGCTCCTTCGTATAAAAAGACCGTGGCGCCGAGGGTCAAGCCGCCGATGATCAGCCACGGACCCATCATCCAACCCATGTCCGTGAACCAGAACATCACTTCGCCCGCGCGCAAATCGAACAGATGGGCCAAGTCTTGCGCGGCCTTGAACGGGAAGCCGGCGTGGTAATGGACGGTGCCTTTGGGACGTCCGGTCGTGCCGGAAGTGTAGATGAGCATGAATGGGTCCATGCTCTCCATCGGCTCGACGGCTGCGGTAGCATTTTCGGCCGTGACGATTTCGTCCCAGTACGGACCGCGGCTCTTAATGTCGCGCTTCATGCGCCGCACGACCAGTACGTTTTTACAGCCGGCTTGATCGGCGGCTGCGCGCGCATGGGCTTCGAGTCCGACGATTTGTCCGCGACGGTAAAAGCCGTCCGCGGTTATCAGCATTTTCGCCGCCGAATCTTTAAGCCGTACGGCGGCTGCGGCAGCGCCGTAACCGGAAAACATCGGTACGAAAATGGCGCCGAGACGTGCTATCGCCAGCGCCGCAATCGCAGTTTCCGGGACCATCGGCATGAACAATCCGACACGATCGCCCTTGCCGATACCAAGACGGCGCAAAGCGTTGGCGGCACGCGCGGTTTCATCCGCTAGTTCGGCATAAGTCAGCCGTACGATGGCGCCGTCCTCGCCTTCCCAGATAAGTGCGGCCTGATTTGCCTGCGAGCCGTTGCAATGACGATCGAGCGCGTTATGTGCGAGATTGAGCTTGCCTCCCACGAACCATCGCGGCCATGGTTTTCCCGCCGATGAATCCGCTAATCGCGTATATGGCGTGAACCACTCGACACCGATTTCGTCCAATGTGTGGCGCCAGAACGCTTCGGGCTCACTGAGACTGCGTCGATACAGCTCCGCATATGCCGTTTGCGGATGTTCGCTATCCAGCGCTATTCCCATCGCGCGGATCAGCCGTTCGAGGTGACTGCCGCGGATATATTCGGGCTGGGGAAACCACACCGGCGCGGTTCCTTGCCCTCCACGTGCTTCGCTTTGATCCATAAATTATCGCGCCCAGCCGGCTAACCGGCTCTCGAAGTGCAGGCGAAATCCATAGTGGTATTGTAACCGCTTAATCGCATGGAGCGGAACGGCGCCCTCTAGCCGCACGGCTTTCACAATCCCAATTGCTCCGGGAGCGGTGGCCAGCGATGGGCCCATGGACGAGCGGCCTCATAGGCGGCGGAGGCGCGCAAGACCATCAGCCCCAACTGAAGGGTTCGCCCTCCAGCCTTTGGATCAGATCCTTCAACAGGAATGGGCGCCAAAAAAGGGCGCGTCGCCGCGCGCGAGAGCCTTGGCTTCTTGTCGCGCATTTTCATAGCGTGAGAAGATGACGGAGTTGAGTAGCGGATTGAGCCGTTCGATTCGTTCAATCGAAGCGTCCACCAGTTCGATCGGCGTGACCTCACCGCGCGCCACCAACTCCGCCTGCGCGACGGCGTCAAGCGCCGCATATTCCTCGGACATTCCTGTGCCCATTCCGCTCAGAGTTCGTAAGCTTTCCGAGACACATAATTCGGTTCCGCCTAGCGCGGTTCGTCGATGATGCGTGCTTCGATATGCCCAATCTTCTCGATTTCTATCCGCACGGTATCTCCCGCCTTGAGCCATTTGGGCGGTTTCATCGCGGCGGCGACGCCGCTCGGCGTGCCGGTGGAAACGATCGTGCCGGGTTCAAGCGTAAATACGGTCGAGAGTGTTTCGATTTGCGCATAACAGTCGAAAATCAGGTATCGGGTGTTGGAATGTTGCCGTTCTTCTCCGTTGACCAGCGTGCGCAGGTCGAGTACATGCGGATCGCCGATCTCCTCGGGCGTTACGATCCAAGGACCCGTCGGTCCATGCGTGTCCCACGATTTGCCCAACGTCATGGTGGGCGCGCGCCGCTGCCAATCACGCACGCTCACATCGTTGACGATCATGAAGCCGGCGATGACCTCGTGGGCGCGCTCGCGCGGCACATGACGGCATCGCCGCCCGATGACGAAACCCAACTCACCTTCATAGTCGAGCGCGCTCGATGCGCGCGGCAGATGAATCGGATCGTAGGGGCCGTTGACGCAACTGGATTGCTTGTTGAAGAACAGAGGGAATTGCGGCTTGTCGCGCCCGGTCTCGGCGATATGTTCAGAATAATTGAGACCGATTGCGAGGAATTCCGGCGGCCGCTTAATCGGCGCTTCCAACCTGATTTGATTGAGCGCGAGTCGGTTGCCGCCCTGTAAAACGGCTTTGCGCGCGCGCTCGAGCGCGGTCGCGCCGGCGGTTAAAAACGCCGTCATCT
>JBOHWM010000082.1:0-6428 GCA_050736555.1 Binataceae bacterium (SeqCode) | reverse complement strand
GTGCTGAGGCTCCCGCTGCCGGGAACCCATACCGGCGGATGCGGCTTCTGCACCGGACGCGGCCATAGATTGACCATCGGCAATTTGAAGTACTTGCCGTTCCAAGCGAAGATCTCTTTGGCCGTCCATGCCTTGATAATCAGGTCGTGCGCCTCGTAATAGCGCTCGCGCTGTTCGATCGGCGGAATTCCGTAACAAAGATTAACGTCCATCGGTGTGCCCAAGGGCATCCCGGCGACCAGACGGCCGCCGCTGATACAGTCGAGCATGCCGTACTCTTCGGCCACGCGAATCGGTGGCACCGTGGTGGGCAAGGTCGCGCCCATCTGCACCACCGCGCAATCGAGGCCGTTGGTGGCGCGCGCCAGCGCCGATCCCATCAGGTTGGGGCTCGGCATAAAGCCGTAAGCATTCTGATGATGCTCGTTAACGCAAATTCCGTCGATGCCGGACTTGGCCGCGTGGATTAGTTCGTCCAGCGTCCAGTTGTAGTACTGGCCGCACTGTTCGGCGTTGGCGAGTTCGTTGAAGGGCGGGTCGACCCAGACCGAATGGTAACGGTTCTGAAAATCCGCCGGCAGATTCCGGTACGGCATCAGGTGGAACATC
This sequence comes from Binataceae bacterium (SeqCode), assembly GCA_050736555.1. Lineage (GTDB taxonomy): Bacteria > Desulfobacterota > Binatia > Binatales > Binataceae > JBOHWJ01. The sequence goes on along the minus strand of JBOHWM010000082.1, from coordinate 5,819 downwards.
GAAATCTTCATTGCGTTAGCCTCCGTCGCTCGGAGATGTGTCCTTGCCTCGCTCGCCGTTGGTACGCCGCGAATCTCCGGCCAGCGCTGCGATCACGACCTCTCCTGACCCAGAAACTAACTGGATTGGCGCTCGATGTGCAACCACAACGCGGTTATTTGACCTTGAACGACCATCGATAGACTACCTTGTTAACGGTAGCTGAAACCTCGTAGCGCGCAGGTGTGAGCCGGTCGTGCGGCACGATGACCACGGCACCGAACGTATGCAAAGCGTTGCGCGCGCGTTGTTGCGCAACGCTGTCGGAATTCGTGTAAGTGCTGGCGTCGAAGCCACACGCCTCCAACGGCTGCGACGAATCGACGGACGAAACCAGGCTGAAGGCGGAGAGATGCGCGTCGGTTTCAGTTCCAATCGCGAGCGTGATCGGCACTCCGCTCGAAGCCCCGTAGCCAGGGCATGACGCGAGCGGGTTTGGCCATTCGTCCACCAGTTTGCCCAGATTCGTAACCGAACCGTTGGCGGGAAATTCTATCGGCACGGGATACGGCGTGGGAAATACCGAGAATGGTGCCGCATCCGCGAGCACATTGATCACGGCGCCACATACGTTTTCCTGGCACAATTCGGCATAACCTATCCGGGCGAGGTCCGGGTTGAGGATGGGCAGACGATGGAACGGCCCCGCCATCCAGTCCTCCAAGGCCCAGGTTGACGAAGCAGGCCGAAATCCAGGTGGCCCGATTACGAAATCAATGTCGGACTGGCGTCCTGCGGCATTACCTGCGGCGGTGTAATAGGGCTTGTCGGGATCTTCGGTATGCATCGCCGCGCCGATATTCAGCGTTTTTTGCAGGTCTGGCAGATAATTACCTAAAAGATAACGCACGTGCTTTTTCACGCCGTCGTTAAGCCCGGCGTCTATCGAGACGGGTCGGAGATGCGACAATTCACGATAACCGTTAATCGCGGCGACCACCGCCGCTTCCACCGGATTTGCCTCGGACGACCCCTGCGCTGACGGATTAGCCACAGGTCTGGCCGCTGCGCTTTTCGCGGCATGGTTCGCGGTAACGCCTGACCTCGGCGCGGGCACAACGGGTGCGCCGGGCGGCTTCGAAGCGGTGGTCGAATACTTAAGACCAGCGAAACGCATCGCGACAAAACCAACCGCCACCAACACGATCAAACCGCAGAGAATTATGGGAAATCGCGGCGTTCTATTTCCGCTGGCCCGAGGCGACCGTGTATTCCCAGACGCGGGCCCGTCAAATATTATGCCCGTCACCGTGAAGCGGGCATTGCCCAGCCTTATCTCATCGCCATTTTTTAAGTCGACGGGAGCGGCCACGCGCCGGCCGTTAACGAACGTGCCATTCGACGAATTCGTGTCGATTATTTGAACCAGGCCGCCGCGCCGCGTGATGAGCGCGTGACGGCGCGAGACGGTGGAATCGCTGATGACGAGATCATTGCCTGCGGCGCTGCCGATAGTGCTCTCGGATTTGCTGATAGCCCACTGTGACGGGCGCGTCCCGCCGACCGCCAGCAGTCGCGGTGGTTCAGCCACGTCCGCCACACTCGCTTTCGCCGCGCACGATTCCTATGAATCGAAATTCCAATACCGGCGCAAAAAATAACGCGCACGCTGAATTATTGGTGGAACTCGCCCGCACCGCTCGACCGAGGTCAAAGGTTCGTCGGCTTCGCGGCGCATTTCCTCGATCACGGCGCGGCCGGAACTGCTCAGCGCCTCAAGGTCATAGCCGCCTTCGAGTGCGATTGCGAGCCGGCCTTCGCAGTATTCGGCGGCCAACCGCTTGATCCGCCGGGTCATCTCCACGAAACCATGCTCGGTCACCCGCATCGAGCCGAGCGGGTCACGGTAATCACAGTCGAAGCCGGCCGAAACGAGGATGAAGTCGGGTTTGAACTGGCGCGCCACCGGGATGAATAGATCGTCGAAGACGCGCAGATATTCGTCATCGCCAAATCCCGCCGGGAGCGGCGCATTGACCGTGTAACCCGCTCCGGCCGCGGTGCCAATTTCGTCGAGCGCGCCGGTGCCGGGATAGAACGGATACTGATGGGTGGACATGTAGAGCACCGCGGGCGAACGATAAAAGATCTCTTGCGTCCCGTTGCCATGATGAACATCCCAGTCAACAATCAATATCCGCTGAAGTCCGCGCACCCGATGGAGCCAGGCCGCCGCGATAGCGACGTTGTTGAAGAAACAAAACCCCATCGCATGGCCGGCGGCCGCATGATGGCCGGGCGGGCGCACGATTGCGAAGGCGTTATGCGCCGCACCGTCGATCACGGCCTCGACCGCGGTCAGAACGCCTCCAGCGGCGAGCATCGCGGTGTCATAGGTTTCGGCGGAAGTATGCGTATCGGGATCAAAATGAAAGCGTTCCACAGCGGCGGTACGCTCGATCTCAGTTATATATGCCTGTTCGTGGCATAGGGCGACTTCGTCGCGCGTGGCATAGCGCGGCGCATGAATTTCGATCCCCGCGCGATGGAGATGTTCAGCCATCTCAATCATCACGGCGACGCGCTCCGGGCGTTCGGGATGAAGCCGGCCGGGACGATGACGAAGATAGCGGCGATCGGTGATTAGCGCGGTTCTCATCGTTGACACCTTGGGGCACAACCACGATCATGATGTGGCCGAGAACGAAATGGTTTATGCTCTATCGGCTCGGTTGAGACTGTAGGGACTGGAACTTGCCGCTTGGGCATCATCGAAATATTGATCTTTCTGGTCGTTCTGCTGATCGTGGTGCCGCCGGAACGTCTGCCGGAAATTATGCGCGCGTTAGGCAAAATCCTGCGTGAATTGCGCCTTGCCAGCAATACCGTGATGCGCGAAATAAGCGGCGTACTCGACGAGCCACCAGCGTATATGAGCCAGCGCCCCCCCATACCACCCAAGCAGGAACAGCTAACGCCGCCGCCTTCAGATAAAACATAATCCGCCAAAGCTATCGTGGCCAGCGCAGAAATCCTTCCGCCCGAAGCGCCGCTTAGCGGCGACGAGGGGCGGATGCCGATCATCGAACATCTTAAGGAGTTACGGATACGGCTTATCCGCTGCGTAATCGCGGTGGCGGTCGGCTTCGTTGTCGCCTACGCCATCGACGATTGGCTGTTCACGATGCTGACGTGGCCGCTGCGCGAAGCCGCGCACGGCAAGATCCTGCTGATCGGCACCGGCGTCGGCGAGGCGTTCTTTACCAAGATCAAAGTGGCGCTCATCGCCGGCCTGTTTATCGGCAGTCCGGTGATGTTTCTCGAAATCTGGAAGTTCGTGGCACCGGGACTGTATGAAGCTGAGCGGCGGCTGGCACGACCTTTTGTAATTTTCGCGACGTTCTTTTTTGTCGCCGGCGGTTATTTTTGCTGGGCCGTCGTATTCCGCATCGGCTACGCCTTTTTTCTGCATGAATACGCAACGATCGGGGTAACACCCACGATCCGCATCAGCGAATACCTGAGCTTTTCGGCGAAGCTGCTGCTGGCCTTTGGCGTCACCTTTGAAATGCCGATCTTCGCCTTCTTTTTCACCCGCCTGGGGCTGATCGACTATCACATGATGGTCCATTATTTCCGCTACGCGTTGCTCGGCATCTTCGTGTTCGCACTGGCACTGATGCCGCCCGACGCCGTCTCACCATTCCTGCTCGCCATACCCCTGCTCGCCTTGTACGGTCTAAGCATCGGCGTCTCGTATATCTTTCGGATTCGTGGGGATGCCGTGGCCGACGCCGCCACGGAAGGACCGGAAGCCTTCTGAATCCAGAGCACGGTGTTAAGAAACGTGTGAATATCGCTGCCTACTGCCGGCTGGACTCAACACCCTGCGTGAAAGATGGCCGCTTTCCTCGATCTTCTCTCCCGCTCTGTTGCGAGAGAGATAAGAGCGAGGGTGCGGACCGTAATTTATCAACGGCCTGATAGCCACGGAAAGGTTTACATGGCAATTCTACAAGACTCGCCTCTTGCGACTGGCGCCCCGGGGATTGCCCCACGCTGGACGCATAGTGCCAAGGACATCATTGGCACCGCGTATTCGACTTCGAGCCATATCTGGTTCACGATTTCGCAAGGCGTCATCAGCGAAATCTATTTCCCCACCATCGACCGTCCGCAAGTGCGTGACATGCAATTCCTGGTCAGCGACGGCGAGACGTTTTTTCATGATACGCATCGCAATCTGCAAACTTCGATTGAATACCTCGGTGAGCACGGCCTCGGAGTGCGGATAATCAACGCCGACCCGCAGGACCGCTATCGCATTGTAATGGAAGTAATCGCGGACCCTCATCAGGCGTGTCTGCTGGCGGATACGCGGCTAGAGGGCGATGAGGATTTTCTCAAAAAGCTGCATCTCTACGTCTTGCTGGCGCCGCATCTTGATGTTGGCGGATGGGCCAACAACGGCAACGTGGCGCGGCAGTCCGGACGCGAATTCCTGACCGCCCACAAGAACAACGTATGGCTGACACTCGCGGCCACCGTGCCGTTCATCCGCCGTTCGTGCGGCTATGTCGGCACCACGGACGGGTGGCAGGACTTGGCCACGAACTTCAAAATGGATTACGAATTCGCGGCGGCACGCGACGGCAATATCGCCCTGACCGGCGAAATTGACCTGAGCGAGGGCTATCACTTCACCTTGGGACTGGCCTTCGGCCGCAGCCTGCATCGTGCCGTCACCACGCTTTTCCAATCGCTCGGCTTGCCTTTCGTCGAACATAAAACTCGTTTTCTCGACCAATGGGATCGTATCTGCCGTAATCTGCATCCGCTGGGAAAGTTCACCGGAGACGACGGGATGCTCTATCGGCGCAGCCACGAATTGATCATGGCGCATGAGGACAAGAGTTATCCGGGCGCGCTCATCGCTTCGCTCAGTATTCCATGGGGTGAAGCCAAGGGCGACGAGGACCTAGGTGGCTACCACCTGGTCTGGACGCGCGACATGATCAATAGCGCGACCGGCTTGCTGGCCGCGGGTGATACCGCGACGCCATTGCGCGCACTCATTTATCTGGCCTGTAGCCAGCGCGAAGACGGCGGCTTTCCACAGAACTTCTGGCTTGACGGCGATCCGTACTGGAGCGGCATCCAGCTCGACGAGGTCGCTTTCCCGATCATGCTCGCATGGCGTTTGCGTGCGGCGCGCGGGCTGGCGGATTTCGACCCGTATGCGATGGTGATGGCGGCGGCACACTATCTTATCCAGCATGGACCCGCCACGCCGCAGGAGCGTTGGGAGGAGAATAGTGGTTACTCCCCTTCGACGCTCGCCAGCAATATCGCGGCGTTAATCTGCGCGGCCGGCTTCGCCAACCAGCGAGGAGATGAGGCGTCGGCGCGCTATCTGACGGAATATGCGGATTTTCTCGAAGCGCACGTGGAGGCGTGGACGGTGACCAATGCGGGCGTACTGGTGCCGGACATCCCGCGCCATTACATCCGCATCAATCCTGAGGATGTCAACGACAGCACTCCCAACGAAGACCCGGACCATGGGCTGGTGGCCGTGCGCAACCAGCCACCGGGTCAGCCATGGCAATTTCCCGCGGCGGAGATCGTCGACGCCGGCTTTCTCGAGCTGGTCCGCTACGGCATCCGGCGCGCCAACGATCCGTTAATGGAAGATTCGCTCCGCGTTATCGACTCGGTGTTGAAGGTCGATTTGCCCGCCGGGCCTTGCTGGAAACGCTATACCCACGACGGTTATGGCCAGCACGACGACGGTGGTCCGTTCAAAGGATGGGGCGTCGGGCGGCCGTGGCCGCTGCTCA
>JBOHWM010000081.1:0-13822 GCA_050736555.1 Binataceae bacterium (SeqCode) | reverse complement strand
CTCGACGAGCCCACCAACAATCTCGATATCATCGCCAAGGGGACGCTGCTCGAAGCGCTGCGCCGCTTTCCGGGAACCGTCGTGATGGTCAGCCATGATCGCTACATCCTGAATCAATTGGTGACGCAGGTGATCGAAGTGGGTCACGGTCACGCGATTCGCTATCTCGGCAATTACGACGACTACCTGGCGAAAAAGGAGCAAGAGGCGACAGCGGAATCCGCGAAACTTGCCGCGCGGCCGCTGACACCAGTCGGTGATGCGGATCATTCTGAGGGTAACGGTACGGCGCCGGCACGCTCGCGCGAACGCAATAGAGCGGCGTCTGATGCGAGTGCGGAAGCCCGCCGCGAAGCCGAGCGCCGTCGCGGCCACGCCGAGCGTCAGCGCGCCCAAGTCGAGACCCGAATCGAGGCGAAGGAAGCGGAGCGCGCCGCACTTGCCGCCGACATGAATGACCCTAACTTCGATCTCGCGCGCCAGGACGCCAACGAACTAATCGCGCGTTATGAACAGCTCGGCCGCGAAATCGAACGGCTTTATCAGGACCGGGTCGCCACCGAGCAGTTGGAAGACAGCGCTGATTAAGTCGCCTCATCGCACATCGCGAACATTTGGCACTCTCGGCGCGGAATCCGAAAATCAGTTAGAATCTGGCGAATGTCAGCCGGAGTGGAACAACCGGTACAGAAATGGATTGCGGAGGCGGTTGCGAACCGATGGGACGGCGGCCGCGTCACGGGAATTGGCCCGCTTAAGGGCGATGCTTCGACGCGGCGCTTCTGGCGCGTCACGCTCGACCGTGCTCATCGCGACGTGCCATCATCCGCGATTGCAATCGACCTCGGCCCCGACGATCTGCCACTCTACGCGCGCGCGCTAAAACTGTTGCCTGAGCCGTTGCCTGAGACGCCGTGGGTCAATCTCCATCGTTTCATGAGCATGATTGGCGCGCCGGTAGCCGAGTTATATTGCGCCGATCCCGGGCATCGGATGCTGCTGGTGGAAGACGTCGGCAGCTTGCCGCTATTTGAGGCGGCGCAACAAGGCGAGGCGGCCGATCTCTATCGGCTCGCCGCCGACGAACTTATCAGGCTGCATCTCGACGGCACACGGCAACTCGATTCGCGCTGCATGGCTTCGCAACTGGCCTATGACAAGCGGCTCTTCCGATGGGAACTCGAACAATTCGCCGAATACGGCATCGGCACCATCGGCGCGCATGCGCGGCGCGATACGCTGGTGTCCGAACTCGATAAACTAGCCGAGCGATTAGGAGCCTATCCGAGGGTCTTTTCGCATCGCGATTTTCACGGCCACAATCTGTTCTTGCAATACGCGGACATGGCTAACCAGTCCACGCCGCATCTTCGCATCATAGATTTCCAGGACGCGCTGATGGCGCCGGCGGCGCAAGACCTGGCCGTGTTACTCACCACTCGCGACACCTCACGCATCATCACGCCGAGAATCGAACAGCGCATTCTCGACTACTATTACGCGGCGCTTATCCGGCGAGACGCGGCGACTCTTGAGCCGAACGATTTTTTCGACAGCTATCGATTATGCGCGCTGCAGCACGCGCTCAAGGTGATCGGCCGTTTCATTTATCTCGAACGCGAGGGCAAGCCAGGTTATGCGGTCTATGTTCCGTATGCGATCGAGCAAGCGCGACGCGCATTGGCTCAGCTCGACGATTTTCCGAATTTGCGCGCCGTGTTCAGGGAGTAAAATACGTACTCCCATCAAAAACGCGGCCGGCCTCTCCCGCAAGGGAGAGGGGCACACGAGGTACGAACCGGTAGGATAGGCAACAGAAATGGACCGGCAGCATGGGTGACGGATTAGATGTCCCGGCAGCCGGGGCAAGGGGCCCGTCAGGCGGCGGATGGTGTGTCAGGTGCTTCGCTCATCGCCAATGGCGGCATCGGCGAAATCGCAACGGCATCTGGCGGACGTACCGCGGCGGTCACCTCGCTCATCGCACGTTTGAGTGCGGCCAGACTGGCTTTGCCAACAATCGACGGTTCGAACAGATCCGACAACGGACGTACCAGTTGAGCCACCTCACCCAGGCGCTGGCGCACCATCGGGTCACGGATCGCGCCGCCCACGCTGTCGAGATAAAAGTTGAACAGCCGCAACGACAACGGATGCTGCCCGATGGTAAAGGGGAAACGCAGATCCACGCCGGCCGAAAAGAGCCAGGGATCGCGCTGCACACGGGCCTGCGCCGCAAAGAACTCTAGTGGCAGCCGCGCATCAGCAGGCCCATATTTCTTCAGGCATTCCCGCAGCGCCAAAGCTGAAATTACCGCCGCCGTCATACCCTGCGCGTAGACCGGGTTGTAAGCGCAATAGGCGTCGCCGATGGCAATGAAGCCGTCGAGCCGCTCACGCCAGCGCTCATAACGGCGCCAGCGGTTGCGAATCGCGCGGTTGGCATAGACCGGCGAAATGGGTTCCATCATCCGCACCATCTCGGCGATTACCGGCGAACGCAGCCGCGGCAGCATCGCCATGAACTCGTCCTCGTGGGTGGGCGGATAGCGGCGATTGAAGCCGGACAGCGTCAGATGCCAGCGATCATGCTCCTTGAGCTGGAAATTCGCCTCGATTACATCGTCTGGGCGTCGCCGGATATACGCGCCCGCCCACCACCACCATTGCGGCGGCCATTGATCCCGCGGCGGTCCCTGGAACCATCGCGAGGAATAGCCGGCCAACGGATCGACCACGGTTTCTTCAGGCGGCGTCAACCCAGCCGCTTGCAGCCACGCCGGCGCCCGCGAAACCGCACCACTGGCATCGACGATGAGGTCGGCCTCGATAACCTTTTTGCCTCCGCCTGACGGCACAATCACGCCGGTACAACGCGGACCGTCACGCGAAACCCGGAGACCGGTCACCGTTGTGCGCTCATACAATTCGACCTTGGGGTTGAGGCGAAACAACTCCCGTACGCACGATTCGATAAGCTCGCGGCTCGCGCTCAAAAATGGCAAGCCTGAGCGATAACGCGCCTGCCATCCCTGGGGCCGCAGCACCACGAAATCCCACGTATGATCGTGAAAGGTCGCGCCCCTCTCGAGGGCCATCCGCTCAAGGCCGGGAAACAGGCGCTCGTACTCCTGAAGGCCGCGCGTCAACAGCCCGTGCACGTGACGCGCCTGTGGTACACCGGCGCGGTCTTGCACACCGTTGGGGAAACTGTCGCGATCGAACACCGTGACCTTGTCGAAGAATTCGCTCAGCACACGGCCCGTCGTCAGTCCCGAGAAACTGCCGCCGATCACAATTGCATGAGTAGGGCCCACCGCGCCTCCTGTATGACTTGTCCTAAACGGCGCCGATGCAAATGATAGCCTGGACAAGTGCGAGGCCCCAAGCACGCTCGCTGCCGCTGGTACCTGATAGCCATCGAACGACACCGCTCGTATACTGTGAGTTTCTCTCCGATGGCCGATTGACATGAAAGCGCTGGTATTGTCGGCAGGGTACGGTGAGCGGCTGTGGCCGCTGACGGAAAAAGTTCCCAAACCCCTGCTTGAGATCGGCGGCCGCCCCCTGATTCATTACCCGCTGCTGATGCTCCAGCGGGCCGGGATCCCCGAGGTCGCAATCAATGTTCATCATTTGGCGGGTCAGATCGAACAGGCGCTGGGCCGCGGCGACGCCCTGGGTTTGCATATCACCTACTCGCCCGAACCTGTTCTGCTGGGCACCGGCGGCCCTTTGCTCGTGTTGCGCGACTATTTCGGCCACGAGCCCTTCGTACTGCTCAACTGCGACACCATTCTCGGGCTTGACCTGCCGGCCATGATCACGTTTCATCGCGCGCGCGCGGCGCTGGCGACGATGGCCCTGTTCGACACCGGGGCGGATTCGTACAGCCGCATCGAGATCGACGCCGACGGCCGTATCCGCCGCATGCGTCTGCTGACGAACCATACGCACGGCGATTTCAACGATTATCCGGCCTCGTTGGCTACCGCAGGTGAACTAAAGCCACTGATGTATTGCGGCGTGATGGTGTGTGAACCATCGGTGCTGGAACTGGCGCCGAAGAAATTGCCGTTAAGCCTGATGAGTGATTTGTTCGCACCGATGGTAGCGAAAGGGATGCCGCTGTTCGGCTATCAGCACCACGGCTTTTTCCGTACCGTCGATGATTTGAATAGCTACGAGATGATGCGAGAAGAATTCGCCTCCATTCCGCCGCCGCTCGATTACCTCAGCCGTTAAGGCGCTTACGAGGCGCACTCGCATTTTCCCCAAAATGAATTCAGGCGCTTACGGTCGTGTCCGAAACAATTTCGTCATTTGCAACACGATGGCGACGACTCGCGTGCCGACACCCTGATATTTGAATGTCCGCGCTGGCATCAGACCAGGATTTTGGCGGCGCGAAATTCCGCAATTTCCTCGGCTGAATAACCGAGCAACGTATTCAGCACTTCGTCCGTATGTTCGCCTAGAAGCGGCGCCGGGCGATAATCCGGAGCGAGGCCTGAAAAACGCACAGGCAGTCCGGGTGTGAGCCGTTCACCGCATTCCTTGTGGTTCAGTTTGACCATCAGGCCGGCGGTGCTGAAGTCTGGATCATGCATCAGGTCAACTGCGCCGTAGACTGGTCCGGCGGCAAGTCCGCGCGCGCGCAGCCGCGACGCCAGTTCGTCGCGATCAAAACGGCGAGTCGCACTGTCGATTTCGCGATCCAGAGTCGTGACGTTGCGCAAACGCAACGCGTTCGTCAGATAACGCGGGGCATGCGCGAGGCGCGGAATTTCCAGCATCTCGCATAGCGAGATAAATTCAGCGTCACTGGCGACCGCGATCGCGATCCAGTGATCATCGCCCGCGACCCGATAGACGCCATGCGGCGCCATCTCCGGGTCGCGATTTCCGATCGCGTTCAACTCGCGGCCGTTCATGAAGTACTCCAGCATCGCTTCGGGCATCATCGAGGTGACCACTTCGCACATCGAAACGTCGATATACTGGCCCTCACCGGTGCGGTCCCGATGGTGCAAGGCGGCGAGCAGCGCAAACAGCATCGAGATGCCGATCGCGAAATCCGGCCAGGTCCCACCGCCCGCGGAAGGCGTATCATCGCCGTAGCCGGTCAGATACGAAGTACCCGCGAAGGCCTGGTTAGTCGGGCCCCACCCCACCGTGTTTGCCAAGGGTCCAGTCTGCCCCAGCGAGGTTCCGGAGAGCATGATCAGATCGGGCTTGAGGCGGCGCAGATTCTCATAATCAAGCTTGAATTTGCGCATTGTTGCGGCGGTAAAGTTTTCGGTGACAAGATCGCTGACGCATACCAGGCGCCGCGCGATGCGCTGGCCTTCAGGGTGCGCGAGATTGAGCGTAATGCTACGTTTGGAGAAATTGATGCCGTTGAAAATGCCGCTGCGGTTAACCGCCGTCTTGCCATCGGTGCCACTCAGATAACGTACCAGGTCGGGGCGCAGTGCCGTTTCAATTTTGATCACGTCGGCGCCGAGTGCCGCGAGCCACGCGGTGGCATAGGGTAACGCGTAAATCCAGCCGAAGTCCGCGACGCGAAGCCCGGCAAAAGGCAGGCGCGAATTGTTTGCGGCCGGTGCGGGATTATCGCGAACCACCGGCTCGCCATTCATGGCGAAATCACCAAGCAATGCCGCGGTACGGCCCGCTATCTCCTCGATTTCCGTACACCCCAGGCCCAACCGGTCGCCCAGAATACACGCATTATCTTCGCCCAGCAGCGGGGCGCGCATGCGCATCCGCCACGGCGTACGGCTGAAGATCATCGGCGCTCCGGGCATCCGCACGATCCCCGCTGCGGGATGCTCACAGTCAATGAAGTAATTGCGCGACGCGTACTGCGGATTATGTGCAACTTCAGCGGGAGAATTCACCGGAAAGGCAGGGACATGAGAGGCTTGCGCGAGTTCAAACAATTGCGCGCGGGTGCGGCTGGAAAGCCATTCAATCAACACCGCTTCGAGCGCGTCGCTATGCGCGAGGCGCTTTTCGAAACTGCTGAACATTTCGCTTTCAGCCCACTCCGGATTACCCATCATGGTTTTGAGGGCGCGCCAGTGATTGTTGCTCGCCAGGCCGCAGCTTACCCAGCCATCCCTGCATGGAAACATGTATTGGATGCTGGTTTTCCCGCGAATAAGCAGGCGTTTGCGATAGGGCGCATCCGGTGCTTCATGCGTATAGATGGCAAGTTCGGGACGGCACATCTGCGCCATCGCCAGCCACTGGCTGACATCAACATGCATCCCGCGCCCATGGTTACGCTCGCGTGCGCGTAATGCGCAGAGTGTGGCGGCGGCGGCCGTATAGCCGGTGACATAATCCGACTGACGGCCGCCAAGGCGCAGCGGCGGCTGGGTGGCCGGATCGGTCACCTGCTGCATCGGAGTGCCATAACCCACCACACTCATGTGGGAGGCGATCAGGTCGCCGCCGCGATAATTGGAATCAGCGCCGAAAAAGGTGGTCGAAACGACGACCAGTTTCGGGAATCGCGCAACCAATTGCGGCCACGTCAAACCTAGACGCTCGTTGACCACCGGCCGATTGGGGTTTACGAGGATGTCTGCCCGCTCAATCAGACGCATCAACAGATTACGGTCGCGCGCCGCGTCGAGGTCGAGCGTGACGCTTTGCTTGTTCGCGTCTAAGTAGAGATGCAAGCCGGTGGTTTCTTTATCGCGGCACTCGCCAGGATACGGGCCCCAGCGCCGTTCCGCACTTCCGATCCCGGGCGGTTCTATCTTGATTACCGCCGCGCCCATTGCGCCGAGCGCTCGCGCCGCCATTGACGCCGCGAAAAACGGCATCGGGTCGTAGCACGACAGTTCAATCACACTAAGGTCATCAAGCGCCTCTGGAAGCCGCTGTGCCATGCTTCTCTCCAAATTTCGACTTCCCTGGCAGGGTGTTGGGCCCATGCGCGCAGTGAACGGCCATATCCCTGTTTTCTCAACACCCCGCTACGGGACTACTCCGTGCTCTGGTTTTTCAGCCGGTCGAGCAGGCCGACCAGCTCACTAATCGAATGCATCACATAGTCGGGCCGGAACTGCGGATGGTTACGCAAGTAATCATAGGTGGCCGGACCGGTGGCGACGCCTACTGCGGCGCCGTAGCCGGCGTTGAGCGCCGCCATCACGTCACGCGGTTCGTCGCCAACGTACATGCAGGCGCGCGGCAGAATCGCGGCACGCGCCGCCGCGTGGCGCAGGCTCTCGCTCTTATCGAGTGCACGCAGCGAGGCCGAGCTTTGCGTGATGATCTGATCGAAATAGGAAGACAATCCTACCATCGCGAGCTTCTCGACCAGGCGGCGCGATTCGCCGGGGCGGCTGGTAATCACCGCCAGCGCGTAGTCGCGCCGCCTCAGCTCCACCAAGGTTTCATGCACGCGCGGCAACACTTCGAGACGTTCGGTGCGATCGAGTTCCGCCACCAGGTAGGCGAAGGCAAGCTGCATATACTCGGGACGCTGATGCTCGGGAACCCCCAACCAGACGTCGTCATGAGCGAGCGCCTCGTGATAGCGCTCGCGCGTCAGCGGCGCCAGACCCAACTGACCGAGCGCGTTGCGCGCCGCAATATAGAGCGGGCCATGAATATCGACCAAGGTACCGTCGAGATCGAAGAAGACCGCCTTGAATTCGCGTCCCAAACCAACCGCCGTGGGTTTAAAAATTCACCGCCACGCCCCGCAACCGCTGTAAGGCTTTTGCCCCTTCACTTGAAGCTTGTTGCCTTGCGCTTTGTCAAGCGCGGATGCTCATTCGATATAGTGGCGGGGACGGCCGATATGCGGCATACGGTCCGCGGACAAGAGACTCGCGCCGCCGTTTATCGGCGGAGCATCGGAAAGGAAATCGCACCATGATGAAATTTGGCTATTTACTGGCGTTCCGCAATCCACCCGAACTGTCGGCGATGAGCGACGCGGATTTCTATGCCGCGATGTTCGAACAGATCGAATATCTGGATCGCGCTGGCTTCGACAGTATCTGGGTTACCGAACATCATTTCGTGGACGACGGCTATTTGGCCGCCGTGATGCCGATGCTGGCGGCGATGGCCGCGCGCACCACGCGCGTCAAGCTTGGCAGCTTCGTGATGCTGGCGCCGTTTTACCATCCGCTGCGCCTGGCGGAGGACGCCGCTTTGATCGACGTTATTTCGAATGGCCGGCTGCGGCTGGGAATCGGCGTCGGTTATCGTCATGAAGAATTCGAAATTTTCCAGATACCGCGCAAGGAAAGAGTTGGCCGTACACTCGAAGCCATCGATATCATCAAGCGCGCCTGGAGCGGTGAGCGCTTCAGCTTCAAAGGCCGTTACTACAATTTCGAAAATGCACGGGTGCTGCCAAAACCCGTGAGCCAGCCTCATCCGGAGTTGCTATGGGGCGGGATGGCGCCCGAGTCGATCAAACGTAGCGCCAGACTCGACCTCGGCTTCGCCTGTAATCTGGGTGGCGGCGAAATCAGGAAGTATCAAGAAGCGTTGCGCGAATTGGGCAAGGACCCCGCAAGGTTCAGCATCGTGAACACCCGCCAGGTCTACGTCGCCGACAGCGAGGACCAGGCCTGGGAAGAAATCGCGCCGGGTCTGATGTACCAGATGGAGCTTTATGCGAGATGGCTGGCCGCGGGCGGTATCGAAACCGTGGGCCGTTATCGTCCCGACGCGGACGCCCTGCGCAAGAGCTCGATAATCGGGCCGCCCGCGCGCGTGCTCGAACAAATCAAACAATTAATCAAGCAAACGCCAATGACAGAGTTGGTAATCGGCATGCAACAACCGGGACTCGACCCGAGGCTGGCGATGCGCTCGCTCACGCGCTTCGCCACCGAAGTCCTGCCCGCCTTGCGTGAGCAAGATTACGCAAGCCTCGCGACGTCACGGATCACGAGGTGACGGCACACGGTGCGTTAGACGCTTTCAAGCCAGGCGGCGGGGAACGCCCGCCGCCTGGCGGCACGTTATTCAGTTCCCTGTGATGATTGCAATTGTTGAATCTCGCGGCGCTGCCGTTCGATTTCCGACTGCTGTGATTGGATTTGCGACTGCGTCTGCTGATTCTGGATATCCTGATTCTGCAGATGGTTCCCTACCACGTAGCCGCCGGCGGTACCGATACCACCGCCGATTAAGGCTCCAATGCCAGGTGCGCCGACGGCGGCGCCGATAATGGCGCCGGTCGCGGCACCGACACCAGCACCGGCGAAAGTGCCCTTTTCACGCGTGCTGAGCGGCTGACCGCTGCATCCCACAAGGGCCAGCAGCACCAGTACCGCGAAGCCCAAAACCACCGATTGTCTGACCATCGAATTCATAGCCCTCTCCTCCGGACCAATCGATCAAGCGGCGCGCTGCGCCAACCAATCTAACAGCGAGTGGCAGGCACAGGCGTCGCGACCTTCCATCGTGCCGCGTGCGCGGCAGCTAAGGCAACGCGGCGACGGTTTTGCCGTTCGCATCGGCCAGCGCAAGACCGGGTTTGCCATGAGTTCCAACATGCAACTCAGCGCGATCGTGGCCTTGAGCATCAAACAGCACCAGCCCCGGCAGGCCCTTGGCCGTCATCCCCAGACCGGCCCGCGCGATACCGCTGGAGGGATCATAAAACGTTAGACTGGTCTGACCATCCTCAGCGCTCGAAAGGCCAGCCACCAACTTACCGTCCGACCTGAAAATCCCAAGTCCATTGCGACCCTTGGGATTCATGCCAAGGGCGACTTGGCGGACACCGTTCTCGCCATAGAAGGCGATGGCGGCGGCACCATTGTCCGCAACGCGCAGCTCGGCACGGTCAAGGCCCTGAGCATCGTAAAGGGCCAGGTCCGCAACGCCGGAGGGTAACACCGACATGGTCATGCGATGCTTGCCATTGGGTCCCACCAGCACGTAGCGGTCAGCTATAACGGTATGCACGTGATGATGCTGAGTCGCGGCCATCGCGCTCTCGGTTGGCCACAGGTGGTTCGACAGTGCTCCGCCCACCAGCCCACCCGTCAGGGCCAACGCCGCGTAGAACCAGGTTTTTCCGTTTGTCATTTATTCCTCCTGCGATTTCCTGACGTGCTACCGCAATTCAGCCGATTCGCGCGATTAAAAGCAAACGTAAATAGAAGCTCATAATCGTTCAACCAGGCTGAGGTTCTGTTGCCCATTATTAAGACCTAGGGCGGAAGCCGCCTCGCCTCCGAGCGCTAATCCAAAGCGGCCCTCATCCCGATTTTCGATACTGACAAACACGCCATTCCGCGGCTTGCGAAAGCGCTCAGCGCAAGAATGGCGGCGTCGGCCTGATCCAACGTCCTGATAGTGTCCACACCATTAATGTTGTGCGCAATCGTCAAATTAGTAACGATGGCCTGTCTTGCCGCGAGCGCATCCAAGGCGTGCTTTTTAGGCGCAAGCGCCGCGGATAGCAGCCGAAATTGGAGGTCGGGATAGCCTTCGAAAACGTCCACATGGCTCGTCTCCAAGGCGCGATAAGCGGCAAACCCGGCCAGCATGAAGCGCGTGAAGATGGCGCCGCCGCGAACCGGAGGCGAGTCGACGCCGGTCTCCTGGAACAATTCTCGCCCCAACGTCCGCAGATGAGGCTTGCAGCCGTCTCCCAGACAGCGCATGAAGTACGCGAGCGACGGTGTCGGGAACATCGAAAGACGTCGCATATGATGAAACGTCTCGCGAGTTCCGAGGTACGCCGTCAGCGCATGCAAAGCCGCATCGATATGCCGGCGGCGCACGGCTTCTTCGCGCTTGCGAACGCCTTGGAATGAACCATCGAGGTCTCGCGGCCATCGCGGCGAATCAACCACGGCAACCGCTTGCGCGCCGTCGTCACCCAGGATGTTCGTGATAAGTTCGGCCAGCTTCGCGATTGTAATATCGTTTTGCCGCAGTACGACACGCGCCAGCCGAATTTGGCGTGTCTTAGAATTGACGATCGCGAAGTCGAGATAATCCTCGCCCACGTCGATTCCTACGAGGGTGGCGCCGGGGTCGAGTTGAACTTGCCGTAGGCATCCGCGTACAGCATCCGGTATTCGCGCACTCCACCGATGACTTTCTTCACGTAATCGCGCGTCTCGCGATAGCCGATATTCTCGACCCATTGGTCGTCATCTCCCGGATACTTGGCGGCCCATCCCGCTACTGCGTGCTCGCCGGCATTGTAGGCGGCCACCGCCTTGAAGCGATCGTCGGCGAACATCGCGAACAAGCTCTTAAGATAAGTCGTGCCCAGTTCGACGCTTACCGCCGGATCGTAAAGGTTGAGCGGCGAGGCGGTCAGGGCAGCGAGGCTGGCAAATCGTTCCGCCGTGGTCGGCAGCAACTGCATCAGGCCGCGCGCATCCGAGACTGATCGTGCGTTGGGATCGAAAAGGCTTTCCTGCCTGATCAAAGCCATCACCAGGTATGGATCGAGTCCGCTGCTGGCGGCACTGGAGGAAATCAGCGGCCAATAGGCGCGCGGATAGCGAATACGTTCGGCCATCGGATGGCTCAACTCACCGCGATCGCTCATCCGCGTCGCCATCAAAATAGCGTCGTACCAGGCATCCACGGCCTGAAACTCCGTCAGAACAAAATCGCGCAAGTCCGGATTGCCGGCGGCCGCATGTTCCAGCCTGAGCAATTCTCCAGGTTCGAGCTCGCGCAATCCCAAACGGCGCATCGCCAACACTCGCGTCATATGAAAGGAAGATGCGCCAGTCACTGCGGGTGGTGAAACAACGGCGAGATCGGGCGCCGTCGCGGCCGGGAATGAAGCCGGTCTGACATGGGTGCGCAGAGTGGCCAACTCCGGATAATAATTGCTGGCGGTGCTGCCCGCGACCCGTGCGAGCATCTCTCTCGCGTGCGCGCTTTCACCCTCGCCCTCGAGCGCCCGCGCCTCCCAATACATGAACATGTCGCGCCGCGATCCCGTCTCCGCCCGCTCACGCATGTCGGCAAACTCGGAAGCGGCCTGCGCATAGCGCTTCATCATGTAGAGCATGAAAGGCGCACGAAAGCGCGCGCTGTCAGCGGACTCGCTTAGCGGATAGCGGCGTGCCAGCCGTTGATAAGCCGCGCGCGCCTCCGTCAGCGCGCCGTCATCTTCGTAGGTACGGCCAATTTCAAACATTGCATATGGCACTAAGCCACTATGTGGAAAGCCGCGCACCAGCCGTCCAAAATAAAGCCGCGCGTTGCCGGTGTCGCCAACGTGCCAATAACTGTGCGCGAGCGCGTTGAGTGCCGCCGGGGCATGCGGACCAGTGGGCGCCAGTGTCAGGTATTCCAGCCAAATGCCGCGGGCTTTCATTGCGTTGGCGCGCGAAGCTTCAGCTTCAATCCATACCAGTTCGGCGCGCGTGTCGAGCGGTGGAGACAGCGCCAGCGCCCGTCGCGCCATCACGAGCGCCGCCGTGGGACGGGCTTCGCGCACGAGCAGAGCCGCTTCGGTGGTGAGATACGGTAATGAAGAGGTGTCAGCGAGCCCAGGATGGTCCCGGAGAAGTGAATACGCGAGTTGGCGCGCGGACGAATCGGCCGCCCCGGTTGGATAGCGGCCTCGGATGACGCGCGCTTCATCGTAGGCGCCGCGATAATCACCCTGCGCCGCCATTGCTTGTGCCGCCACCAGCCGCGCCTGTTGATCAATTGACGGAGGGCTCGCACCGATCACGCGATTGGCCGCGGCGATTGCCAGGTCGGGACGATTAAGCTTGCCCTCCAGTTGCGCATAATGGAGCGTAGCGTCACGAGCCATCACGCTTTGTGGATACTGCGTATACAAATCGCGGAAAGAGTCGGCGGCGGGCTGCAATTCCCCGTTGGCTTGCCGCGCCATGCCAAGATAGTAGAGCGCATAATCAGCCAGGTCGGGGAAGCTGCGCGAGGCGAACTGAAAGCGTTCGATGGCGCCCAACGTGTCATGGTTACGATAGGCTTGATAGCCCTCGACAAAGGCTTGTGCGGGATCAATCGGCACCACCTTGATGCGCGGCCCGAAAATCTGCGCCATCCTGACTCCGGCAGGCATAGCCGGTACGCGCGCGGCTGACGTGCGCATGGCCGGCACCCGCGCCGCCGCACACAACAACGCCGCCGGGACAACCATCGCCGCCGACAACCACATCCACCGCTTGGCCTTCATTCGTTCTTGGTTACCTGAGCGCCAGCGAAGCTTCAATCAGTTTAGTATCGGACAATCATGTTGAAACGCATTCACCCTCAAGCGCACGAGAGGGTTGCGAGCGAGCGTGAAGTTTGGCTAATCGAATAGGCTCAAATGCGCGTGCATTTATGAATGACACGGAATTAATCCTGGCCTCGGGTTCGCCCCGCCGCCGCATGTTACTCGCGCGCGCCGGTATCGCTTTTCGCGTGATCGTGAGTGGCATTGCGGAAGTGCGCGGAAGTGACGAGGCGGCTGATCGCTATGCCTTGCGGCTGGCCTGCGACAAAGCGCTCAACGTTTCAACCTGCAATCCCGCGGCGATGGTATTGGCCGCTGACACTGTGGTCTGCTGCGAGGGCGAAATTCTGGAGAAACCGCGTGACGCCGAAGATGCCGCACGCATGCTCCGGATGCTGTCGGGGAAGTTTCATACGGTGGTGACCGCTTACGCAATCGCGCGCTACGGCTCAGTGATCGAAAGGGCGCCGGTTTTCAGCCACGTCAGGTTCCGGGAATTGGATGAGGACGAGATCTGGCGCTATATCGCAACGCGCGCACCATTCGATAAGGCCGGCGCGTACGGAATTCAGGACGCCGGTGCTGGATTTATCCTTGAGG
>JBOHWM010000080.1:0-2810 GCA_050736555.1 Binataceae bacterium (SeqCode) | reverse complement strand
TATTGGTGGAGCGTGGCGCAGACGGTGATTTCAAACTCGGCGTAAAAGGCCTGCCGTCCGCGCTCCTGCGCCTTGCGATGCTCGGGATTTTCCCGCCACTCGGCCAGTGCCTCTGCCGAAGCCCATTCAGTGATGCCGAGCAATTCGACGTCACGGTTTTTGTACTCGCGAAACGAGATGAAGCCGGGCATCGCGTTTACGATCCTCAGCATCCGCTCCGCGGTGGTGTTGTATTCGTCGCGCTCGGCGGCGCTCAGGTTCCTCATCCGAAAGCGAAAGATGCTGATCACGCAATTGGGATTCTTCTGCTCGGCCATCGCTATTTCCTTTTTCTAACGGACATCGCCATGCCTGGTCACTCGCGCGCGTCGAGGCCCATCCGGCGCGCGATGATCACCTTCATGATCTCATTGGTGCCCGCGTAGATCGATTGCACTGCCGCGTCGGCGTAGTCGGTCGCCACTGGAAACTCCATCATGAAGCCATAGCCGCCGTGCAGCTGCAGGCACTGACTTGAGACGCGCTTGAGCAGCTCGGTCACCCACCATTTCGCCATGCTGACTTCGGTCACGAGTTCCTCGCCGCGCACGTGCGCAGCCAGCAGGCGGTCGACGAAGGCCTGGCCGACCTCGACCTCGGTCATCATCTCGGCGAGCTTGAACTGAGTGTTTTGGAACGACGCGATGGGCTGGCCGAAGGCCTTGCGGCCGCGGGTGTACTCGACGGTGTCGTCGAGGCATCGCCGCGCGCTGGTGATTGCGCCGACCGCGGTGACCAGCCGTTCCTGCTGCAGCTTGTCCATCAGCATCTTGAACCCCGCGCCCTCGTGGCCCAGAAGGTTGGTGACCGGCACGCGGCAATCCTCGAAGAACAGCTCGCTGGTGTCCTGGCCGCGAAAGCCCAGCTTGTCAAGCTTGCGTCCACGCACGAATCCGGGTGCATCGGCGTCAACCAGAATGAGGCTGATGCCGCGATGGGGCGGGTTGGCTTTCGGATCGGTCTTGGCCACCACGATCACGAGGTCGGCAATCTGGCCGTTGGAGATGAACATCTTGGAGCCGTTGATTACATAATGATCGCCGTCGCGGCGCGCCGTGGTTTGCACCGCCGCCAAATCGGAGCCCGTGCCCGGCTCGGTCATCGCGATCGCCAGGATAATATCGCCGCTAATCGCGCCCGGCACATAGCGGCGCTTTTGTTCCTCACTGCCGAAACTCATCAGATAGGGCAGGCAGATGTCCGAATGCAACGGCATCATCAGGCCGTGAGCGCGTACGCGCGCCATTTCCTCGATGATGATGGCGTCGTAGATGAAATCAGCTCCGGCCCCGCCATACTCGACCGACTGATTGGCGCCGAGTAATCCCGCCGCGCCCATTTTGCGCCAGCTTTCGCGATCGCTCATGCCGTCGCGATTCCATTGGGGAATTTTAGGCACCAGTTCATGCTCGATGAAGCGGCGTGCCTGGGCGCGGAACATTTCATGTTCTTCGGTGAAGATATCTCGTCGCATCGTAAATCTCCTGGTTTGTAACCCGCACCCGCTTCGCTAACGCGCTCGGCTCCGCGTTGCTCCGTCTAGTGTGCTCACTGCGCCCTAGTGTAGCTTGCACGATCGCGCGCCCGCTTCCAATCCGCAACGTTCCACGTTTGCGCTTGCCGTTTCAGGCCATGGAGACGCACAATCGCCCCAGTGGACCCATCTCGGGTTGAGGGACACGAGAACGCCCTCGCATTTTGGAGGCATACGGATGGCCTACAGCCAGATTCTTTACACGACGCAAGACCGTATCGCACGTATTACGCTTAATCGGCCACGCTATCGCAACGCGCAATCGCGGATGCTGCTCGAGGAGCTCGACGCCGCTTTTATGGAAGCGGGCGCCGACGATTCCGTCCACGTCATCATCCTCGCTGGCGCGGGCGACCATTTCTCCGCCGGACACGACCTCGGCACACCCGAGGAGCGTGCCGATCCGGAAGGTTACATGAACACCAAGGGGCTTAAGCGACGTCATAAGCGTTCGTGGGATCTGTTCCTTGACAATACGCTGCGCTGGCGTGATTTACCCAAGCCCACCATCGCGCAGGTGCAAGGCTACTGTATTTTCGGCGGCTATATGTTCGCTTCCGCGATGGATCTGATCGTGGCGGCCGATGATGCGATGTTCCTGCCGTCGCTGACGCAATATTTCTCGGCGCCGTGGGACGTCGGCATACGCAAAGCCAAGGAGATCCTGTTTCAAAGCCGCTTCATCGACGCCCAGGAAGCGCTGCGCCTGGATTTGGTCAACATGGTGGCGCCGCGCGCCCAACTGGAGGAGCAAACGCTGGCGCTGGCGCGCAAGATCGCGGAAACGGACCTGTACTCACTGCGCATTCTGAAATTCGCGATCAACCAGATTCAGGACGCCATGGGATTCCGCACCTCGGTGCGCAATTCCCATTCGCATCACTTCCTGACGCGGGTGCAGGCCTATATCAACATGGAAAGCGGGGCCGAGCCGCTGCCCAAGCGCCTGCCGGGCGTCGAGCAGGCGCTGAAGAAGATGCGGCGCGATTGAAGGGAGCACGCGATGGCACAATGGAAGACAGAGTACGTTCCGGGTCATCCACGTATCGCCGTGGATCATATGGGCGCGGGTGCGCTGGTGGTGTTCCTTCATGGTATCGGCGGTAATCGCACCAACTGGCACGATCAGTTGCCCGACTTCAGCCGCCATTTCCACGCCGTAAGTTGGGATGGGCGCGGCTATGGCGATAGCGACGATTACGATGGGCCGCTCGATTTCGGCGACTTCAGCCACGAT
>JBOHWM010000079.1:0-4630 GCA_050736555.1 Binataceae bacterium (SeqCode) | reverse complement strand
CAGCCGACCTGAAAGCCTATCGCGACGCCGGCGTCGATGAACTCTACCTGGCCTCCGTCTTTCAGCATCCGATGGCGAGTGAAACTGAAATC
Source organism: Binataceae bacterium (SeqCode) (assembly GCA_050736555.1). Taxonomy (GTDB): domain Bacteria; phylum Desulfobacterota; class Binatia; order Binatales; family Binataceae; genus JBOHWJ01. Next base: position 4,538 of record JBOHWM010000079.1, on the reverse strand, counting down.
GTCAGCGTGCTTGAGGAACTGGCGCATTCGTGGGTGGCGCCAGCCGCCAATCTTTGAGCCAGCGTTGCGTTTCTTTAACGGGGTGTTGAAAAATGCGGTGTCACCGGAGTTGAAGGCATGATCACGCATGATCGGTCTCAATACCCTGCTAATTATGATTGACAAACACCACATGGCCCGGTTTGTTCATCCGGAAATCAGCGCAGGCGTGGGCGAAGCGAAAAGCTGAGTCCGCGAGGCGCGATTTAAAATTGAGGGAATTATGAAATACGACGAATACCAGTATCTGCAGTTTGAACGGCGCGAGGACGGCATCCTGCTCATCACCATCAACCGCCCCGATGTGCTCAACGCCACCAATAACCGCCTGCATTGGGAACTCAGCCGGGTGTGGAACGACGTCGACGACGATCCAGAAACCAACATCGTGGTGATTACCGGCAAGGGCCGGGCGTTCTCCGCCGGCGGCGACCTCGACATGATCGACGCGATGAAGGCCAATCCCGCCACGGTTTCGAACGCCATGCGCGAGGCCGGCGATATCGTCTACAACATGATCAATTGCAGCAAGCCGATCATCTCGGCGATCAACGGCGTGGCCGTGGGCGCCGGGCTTGCAGTCGCCTTCCTGGCCGACATCACCATAGCGTCCGAAAACATGCGCATCACCGACGGCCATCTGCGGCTCGGCGTCGCCGCCGGCGATCACGCGGTGATTATCTGGCCGCTCTTGTGCGGCATGGCGAAAGCCAAGTACTACCTGATGACCGCCGATTTTATCGACGGCAAGGAAGCTGAACGCATCGGCCTGGTCAGCCTGTGCGTGCCCGCTGATCAGTTGATGGACAAGGCCTTCGAAGTCGCACGCAAGCTCGCGCGCGGACCGCAACAGGCGGTACGTTTCACCAAGCGTGCGCTCAACAACTGGCTGAAAATGTTCGGGCCCGCCTTCGACGCCTCACTCGCGATGGAGATGCTGGGCTTTTTCAGCGCCGACCTGGCCGAGGGCGTGAGTGCGCTCAAGGAAAAGCGCCAGCCCGTGTTTCCCCATCTCAAGAAGTAGCCGCTATGCGAGCATGTGTGTTCAAAGGGCCGGGCGCGCCGCTGGAATTGACCCAACTGCCCGATCCCGAGCCGGGTCCCGGTGAGGTCGTCGTGCGCGTACGCGATTGCGGCATCTGCGGCTCCGACCTCCATGCCGCCGGCGATGGCGCCGAGGTCAAGATGCCGTCGGGCACCATCCTCGGCCACGAATTCGCCGGCGTGGTGGAACGCGTCGGCACGGGCGTCGAGGGTCTGACGGCGGGTGACGCGGTCGCGGGCATGTCCTATCTCGCCTGCGGTGAATGCGTGTGGTGCCGCATCGGCCAGCCGGTGCGATGTGTCGCGACGAAATTAATCGGCTTTGGCGAGGTGCCGGGCGCGTATGCCGAAATGATCAAGCTGCGGCCCGGCAGCGTCTTCAAAATACCTCGGGAGATGAGTTTTCGCGCGGGTGCGACGGTCGAACCGCTGGTGGTCGGCTTGCACGGACTAAATCGCGCGGGCTTTCGACTCGGTGAGACCGCGCTCGTGATGGGCGCGGGGACGATGGGATTGCTCACCCTGTTATGGCTGAAATACGCGGGCGCGAGCGCGGTGGTGGTATCCGAACCGATTATGGAGCGGCGCGAAATCGCACTGTCACTCGGCGCCGATGCCGCCGTCGATCCGCGCATGCACAATCCCGCCGCCGCAGTCACGAGCCTCAGCGGCTCAGGCCCCGACGTGGTCTTCGAGTGTATCGGCGAGCCTGGGACGCTGGCGCAGGCGATCACCTACGCCGCGCGCGGCGGACGCGTCTGCGTACTGGGCTTCTCGATGCAGGATGACGGTTTTCCACCGGGGCTGGCGATGGCCAAGGAGTTGGACATCGCGTTTAGCCTGGGCCTGGAGCCGGGTGAAGTCGAAACCGCGATCGCGGCTTTGGCCACGGGACGTATCTCCACCGAACCGCTGATCACTCATACGGTGGCATTGAACGATCTGCCGCGCGCGTTTGCGGCCCTGCCCGCCACCGCCAATCAAGTCAAGGTGATGCTCGAATTCCCCCCGTAGATGTCCACAGCGGTAGCGATAGCGCCACAGCAAGACAAAGTGAATAATTCATGTAGGCGAATGAGGCGAAGATAACGCCAGGAGATGACACAGCCGATACCGAAACCTTCAATTTTAGACGATTTCGAGTTTCTCGGGGCGATCAATGGTGAACGGCGCTGGTGCAGCAATGATGGAAAAAGGCTCTATACATGGGATTCGCTGCATGGCGAGCTTGAGGTGTTCAACGCCCGCGGCAAGCATCTCGGAGCAATGAATCCAGTTACGGGCGAGATGACCAAAACTGCTGTTCGCGGGAGAACCATCGATGTCTAAGGACAGTCAAGACCAGCGCACGTTTTTTGAACTCTATCTGACCGGCGAGGCTTCAGCCGAGGACATCGACGATTATATCGACAAATGGCACGCCGGTGCGGGACGCGATCCCATTTACGAGTTTCTGGGATTTTCGCGCGAAGAATATTCCGCCTGGATGCGCGATCCAGCGCTGCTTCCTCACATTGCTCGCGCGAGACGGGAGCATGAGGATTCCGCCGAAACAATGGACCCTAAGCCTTAGATTTTGCGCACACTTGACGGATTCGGCTGGATCATGAGGACGGGTTGGGGCGGGGGGAATGAATCTTACTGAGCGGGATAAGCAGCTAATCAGAGAACATATCGAACGCGGAGAGCCGCTCCCACCCAAATACAAGCTGCTGCTCTTTGCCGACGCCCCCGAAGTCGAACTTATCTGGCAGGGCAAATCGAGCGAAGTCACCAACGTGGTGCTGCCGTTTCAGTCGATTGAGCAAATCGACGAGCCGCGCCAGCAAATCGGACAACAAATCGACAGCCTGTTTTCCGCCGACTCGCGCGGACGGCAGGCCTCGGGATGGACCAACAAGCTGATTTGGGGCGACAACAAGCTGGTCTTGTCGTCGTTGAAGAACGGGCCGTTGCGCCGCGAAATCGAGGATGCGGGCGGCCTCAAGCTGATTTACATCGACCCGCCCTTCGACGTCGGCGCCGACTTCTCCTTCAATGTTGATATCGGCGAGAACGAAACCGTTACGAAGGAGCCCAATGTCATCGAAGAGATGGCATACCGCGATACTTGGGGAGAACACGGAGAGCGCTACTCCCAATTCCTTTTCGAAAGATTGAGGCTCATGCGTGAGCTCCTATCAGACGAAGGCTCCCTCTGCATTCATTGTGACTGGCGAGTTTCACCCCTCGTGAGACTTCTGGCCGATGAAGTCTTCGGGCGTGACTCGCTGGTGAATGAGATTATTTGGGTGCACCAAATTATGGGTGGAGCGCATGGCAGCCGGCTCCCAAAGGCCCATGAAAGCATAATTTGGGTGGCGAAATCAGAGCGCTTCAGGCTGAACTCCGAGGATCAATACGTTCGCGTCCCATTTAGTGACTATGTCTTGAACTCTATGAAGCAAGATGAGGAAGGGCGCTGGTACTACACGCGACGGAGAATGAGTAGAAAGGCGACTGCGGAGGAGAAGCAAGGCAAAGCTCATACGATTACGTATGTTGAAGACCCGTCAAGGGGAACTTTGGCCTCCGACGTGTGGAGCGACATGCTTTCTTATCAAGCGAAGCCTGAGGTGATCACAAAATATCCAACGCAAAAGCCCGATGAGTTGATAGAACGGATCATCGGTGGTGGTTCGAGAGATCATGAAATCGTTGCCGATTTTTTTTGCGGGTCGGGGACGACGCTGGCGGTGGCGGAACGGCTCGGACGCAAGTGGATCGGATGCGATCTCGGACGCTTCGCCATCCACACCACCCGCAAACGCCTGATCGGCGTACAACGCGAACTGAAAGCCGCCGCCAAACCGTACCGCAGCTTCGAAATCCTCAATCTTGGCAAATATGAACGCCAGTATTTCGTCGGTATCGACCCCACCCTGCCCGAAGAGCAGCGCCGCGCCCAGACGATCCAGCGCGAAGAGCATTATCTGACCCTGATTCTCTCCGCCTACAAGGCCGAACGCGTGTTTCAAATGCCACCCTTTCACGGCCGGAAGGGGCCAGCCGCCGTCGTGGTCGGACCGATTGACGCTCCGGTAACATTCGCGCAGGTCAACGAAGTCATCGCCGAATGCCGCCGCAAGCGTATCAGCAAAGCCGACGTGCTCGGTTTCGAATTCGAAATGGGCCTTTGTCCGGCGGTGCAGGACGACGCCAAAACCAAGGGCGTCAGCCTGAGCCTGAAGTACATTCCCAAGGATGTGTTCGACAAGCGCGCGGTCGAAAAGGGCCAGGTGAAGTTTTACGACGTCGCCTATGCCGAGGTGCTGCCCAAGGTCAAAGGCACGTCCGCGACCGTAAGCCTTAAGGACTTCGGCGTCTTCTATCAGCAGGATGAACTTGATTCGCTTGGCGAAAAGCTCAAGCCGGGCGGCAGCAAGGTCACCGTGGAAGCGGGGCAGGTGGTCAAG
>JBOHWM010000078.1:0-7264 GCA_050736555.1 Binataceae bacterium (SeqCode) | reverse complement strand
GGCGGGATGCTCAAAAAAATTTAATATGCCAAATTTCATTTGCCCATCCTTCAACAAGTTGAGTTGAGCATCACACGTGTCGGACTCGCCAGAGAGGGGACAGTGGCTTCACATCACGTGCCGCGCGGAGTTGCCCTGCGCAGTGTGCCGACATGCCGCTGGGGGACACGCCTAAGCCGTATCCATAGCACCATTCGGGCCGACTTCGAACTTCAATCAGCCGGTCCCATGCAGTTGCCACTGCTAGTGGAACGCCTCATTTCCGCCACAAAGAGCGAAAAAACTTAAATCGCTGCCACGCCGGCTTCTTCTAGTGCTCAATCACCGTGCGGGGTGTCACCGCATGGAAGTCGCCGAGGCCGCGCTGATTGTCTACCGCCAGCAAGGTTTCCACTGCTGGGCTGATCTCATACGATTGTGCTCCCTTTCTTGCATGAGATAGTGCTCGAACCGATATAAAGCGAGGCTGGAAGTCAACATCGGCAACGCTAGCGAACTTAAAACCGGGCGTGGTTCGGTGCCAGCCAGACTTATGGTCCGTTTTTCGACAGCGAACTTCAGCGTTCGTTATTTTTGGGATGGGTTCGCGCGTTGCGGAGACATAGAAAATTATGAGAATTCAGGGACTTGCAATCGACGACGTGCCTGCCAGAGTTGAGCACATTTACCGCAAAAGCTCGGATCGCTATGGACGTGTGCCAACACCCTTGACAGCGCTGGCTCACTGCCCGGACGTGCTGGCAACGCTCACCGCCTTATCGGGCGCCTTGGCCAGCTCGACGTTGGTCGAGGCAAAGATCAAGACGTTAGCTTGCCTGCGGGCCGCACAGATCGCTGGCTGCCCTTTTTGAGTGGATATGAACTCTGCCGTTGGCAGAAAACAAGGGATCGGCGATTCGCAAATGGCCGATCTAGCCAATTTCGACAGCAGCTCGGCATTCAGCGCTATAGAAAAAGCCGTATTGCGCTACGCAGAAGGAATGACTAGCACCCCTGCCGTGGTATCTGATGAAGTGTTTAATGAGCTCGCCATCTATTTCAGCACGGCCCAGATCGTCGAGCTCACCGGCGCGATAGCTTTAGAGAATTTTCGGTCGCGCTTCAACCGCGCGTTCAAGATCGAAAGCGATGGATTCTGTGAATTGCCGGTCAACCATCCGGTGCGGCTTGCCATGCCGCGCCCATGACTGCCTATGCGAAACGGTTCCTCAGGGCGAACGCGGCTTGAGGCGAGTGCATATCTACACATCGAGGTACACAAATGCCCATATTCGAACATATTCTCTGTCCGGTAGATTTTGACGATAACTCGCTTACGGCATTGCGGCTGGCCTCACTTCTAGCCGAACGTGATAAAGCCACACTTTTTCTAATGCACGTGATCAGAATTGTGGAGGAGATGATCGTGGCCGCTCCGGTAGCTCTCTCGCAGGACGAGCGGTTAACGCATAGCCAACTTGACAAGCTCGCCGAAAATCACCTCGGTTCAATCAATCATCAAATCATCGTGCGCTATGGTAATCCCGCCGAACAGATACTCGCTGCGGAACTCGAACTGGGCGTTGATCTGGTCGTGATGGCGACGCACGGTCGAACTGGTATTTCCCATCTCTTCTTTGGCAGTGTCGCGGAGAAGGTAGTGCGGGAATCGTCCTGCCCGGTGCTCACGGTCAGACGCGGTGTTTCACAGCCGAAGCAGGCTTAAGTAATGTCGAAATTGGCATGCGGAGGAGTAGATGGAAGTCAAAAGAATCATGGTGCATGACGTCAAAACGTGCGGTCTATACGATTCTCTCAACAAAGCCGCGCAATTCATGTGGGAGCATGCATGCGGTTGCCTGCCGATCGTAGATGGACAAAACAGGCCCGTGGGATTTATCACCGATCGTGACATATGCATGGCAGCCTATATTCACGGACATACTTTGTCGGCGCTCCGGGTTGAAGATGCAATGGCGCGGCAAGTCGTGTCATGCCATCCTGATGATGAGATTGATGAGGCAGCCAAAATTATGTGCCAAAATGGCCTCCGACGTTTGCCCGTTGTCAACGGTGGGGGTCAGTTGGTCGGGCTTCTTTCCATCGACGATCTGGCCTGTGAATCTCAACGCAATCTTAGAGGCGGAATCAATCAAGAACTGGCTGGCCTGATTGGGCGGATATACGGTTCAATTTGTTCGATGCGATGTAGACGGCGTCACAACTCCGACCCACCGGCAGTTGGCTCGATCCATACCTAAGTAAAAAATTCGAGGTCCCCACGGCAACGGCTTATCCCTTCAGGCGAACCAGATTTGAGATGAGAGCGCATCACACAGTGACATGCTCCGGCAGAGGTGGAATTACACCCTGAGTACCCGATCGTTAAAGTTAACAACGCCGATCACCGAAGAACGGTAATCGGCCTTCGCTGAGGCGGCCCAACGGTACTTCTACGAATGAGAAGGACGATCCCGCGGCGCCATCTGAGTTACTGTCATTGTTGCAATCAATTTCCCCTCATCATCATGTATTTTTGCCTCCACCACCAGCAGTGTGCGGCCTCGGTGGGCAATCTCGGCCTGGGCGATAAGTTTGCCACGATTCGTATTACTAATCTGATGAAAATCAACCTGGAAGGTCAGCGGGATGAGATCAGGGCGCAACTCGCGGGTCGGGTTGAACTCCCACATTCCGGCGGTGGAAGCGGTCTCCTCGCCCAAAGTCATGATCGCGCCGATATGAAAACGCCCGGTCAGCGGTGCGTGATCGGGACGAAAGGTCAATTCCGCCCTCGCGCGCCCTTCGCCTGCCTCTATGAATCTCGTGCCGAGCCCGCCCAGCGCGGTACCGCGCCCCCATCGCTGGATTTGTTCGGCATACTCGCGCGGGTTTAATGTCTGTTCCGCCACGTTTTGCCACCAATGAATTCCAGCGAATGTTCAGCTCCGAGACTATTGAGCATCATTTGAATATCCCACAATGAGGCCCAGCACGAGGGCAATACACCCTTGGCGCATTTTCATGGATGTTGATCTCAGTCGGCTTCGCCACGACGGCGCTTCTCGTATTCGTTGGCCAGCGACCACGCCGAATAGCCAGAAATGAGCTGGATGAGAACGCCGTGGCTGCTATGTGGCGAAACGAAAGATTCGAACCGCTCCGGCGTGTCGGTGTCATCGATCATCGCAACACCACAGTCCTTCAGCCGCTCCGTTTCCCATTTTGCACCGGGAAGATTGAACGTCACGTGATGCAAGCCCTCGCCGCGTTTGTTAAGAAATGCATGCAGGAACGAATCGGCGCCAAGCGGCTCGAGCAGCTCGATCGAGACGCGGTAAAGCTCAACTTTGCAAAGGCGATACCCTTTCCCAGGCTGTTCCAGCTCATACATGAAACGCCCGCCCAGCACGTCCTCATAGAACTTACGCGCTTGCTTTAGATCCCTTACGACAATGGCAATGTGATCGAGAACCCCGACTCCGGCTTCCATTTGCACGCTTTCCTCACTCGTTATGCAACCCCACAGTCTCACATTTTGTGAAATTGAATCGGCTGCGACAATAGCGTTATCTTGCGCCGCGGGTCACACGAATCAAAATCTTCTATCACGCCCGCCACGCGGTGGTGTTGTAACCCCTGATGTTCTCGCTTAGTGGCAAGACCGCAGACTCATCACGTGCATGGTTCGTAGTCGCCGCCGCTTTTCTCGCTTCCTTTGTGGTGTTTGGCATCAGCTACAGCTTCGGCGTGTTCTTCAAGCCGATGGCTGCGGAGCTTCATGCGGACCGCGCCGCGACTTCGGCCCTGTTCTCCATTACCAACGTCGCCAACTACATGCTTGCTTCGATCACCGGCCGCCTGAGTGATCGCTTCGGACCGCGGGTGGTCGTTGGAGCGGGTGCGTTCGTGATGGGGGTTGGTTTGGTGTCGACGGCGTTCATCGATCAGATGTGGATGGGTTATCTGACCTACGGTCTTGGCGTCGGGATCGGCGCCGCCTGTGCTTATGTGCCGACACTGGCGCTCGTCGGCGGATGGTTCACCAAGCGGCGCAACACCGCGCTCGGTATCGCCGCCGCAGGCACCGGATGCGGCACGCTGGTGGTGCCACCGCTGGCGGCCGCGTTAATAGGCCACCACGGATGGCGGGTAACGTACATATACTTCGGCATCGCGGCCGCCATTTTGCTAGGCGCGTGTGCGATTGTGGCCGACCGTCCGGTGTTGGCCCCGGCACCGGGTGTCAAGCGATCCCTGCGTCACGTGGTGTTTTCCACTGAATTCGTGCTGCTCTATGCTTCGTGGCTGCTGGCGAGCACGGCACTACTGGTGCCGTTCGTTTTTCTCCCATCGTTCGCCCGCGACCGCGGCGCCACTGCCGTCGAGGCGGCGCTGCTACTTTCCGTGATCGGTGGGGTAAGCGTGGTGGGCCGCCTAGGCATTGGGATGCTTGGCGATCGCGTGGAAGTAGTGAACCTGTTCAAGGCAGCCGTTTTCGTGATGGCCATCAGCTATGTGATATGGCTCGTTTTCCCATCATACGAATTGCTTGTGCTTTTCGCGACTGTACTCGGCCTCAGCTATGGGGCGCGTATTTCATTGTTGCCGGGGGTGCTGATCGAATTCTTTGGCGTGGAGGATCTGGCCAGCACGCTCGGAGCCTTTTTCACTTCGTCGGGCGTCTCCGCTGTACTGGGACCGCTGCTTGCAGCGGTCATTGTTGACGCCACCGGAGGTTATCGATGGGGTATCGCATTCGCGCTGGGGATGGGCGTGCTTGGCTTCGCGGCAATCACGCCGCTGCGTCAACGGTGCGAGGGTAAAAGCCATCTCGGCAGAGAGGTGGTGGAGCCCGGAGACTGACGCCCAACCTGAATTCAATTCCAAGCGGATCACATTGTGGGCTGCCGCTTCGAAGTTCTACCGCATGATCTCATTGAGCCCGGCTGGTGTTGAATATTTTGCGATATCGTCAAACTGCTTAGGCGCCTGTTCATTCAAATAGAACGGCTGGCCATTGGCGGGCGTAATAAAATAGGTGGCGTGCTCATTCCGGATGTCCCACATCCCCTCGAATTGCGAGCCGCAGGAATTGACCGGGCCGATGTGCGGAGCGTTGAGCGTGTGCGTGAAGATCGCCGAGATCTTCCACAACCGCATGCTGGAGTCGTAGAGTTCTTCCCACAACACCGCATTGAATTGCTTGTCTATATACATGATGCGCTTGCCATAGCAGTAGCCGCTGGCCATCGAGGGAATCTTGCGTACATCAATCACATTGACATCGCGAAGCTGCCACTTCCCCCACGATGGCTTGGGCCATCCCAGTGGCATGTCGAAACCGTCCGGAAACTCGGTCTTGGGCATGTCATAATCGGTCAACGCGAGTATCTTGCGCTCACCGAGGAAAGTCGCTTGGAACTGCCCGATGACACCATTGAAGCCAAACCGGTAGTCGTCGGCGGTCACGTCGGTGCCGCCTTCCGGACTACAGCGCGCTCTCGCGGATACCGGCTGGTAGCGGCGTAATTCGGGAAGAAAGACGTAATCGTCCTGGTCCTTGGTAACGTCATTGTAAGAGATGGATAAACTGGCGGTATACTTCTTGTTCTCCGGCGCGACTGTCATCACCCGCTCAGTAAAGTATTTGCCGTCCGCGCCTTGAGCGCTGGCGGGAATGCCGGGATCAGTGTTGTAGCTTAGCTGGCGATAGATGACCTGATCGGCACTGCAGTCTATGTTGCCGAAGCGATTTTGAAGACATCCCGCGGCGTAGGTGTCGACAAACAAATGCGGCAGATAGCGAAACCACAGGTTGGCAAGAATCTCCCAGCCCTTGTCCGATCCCGACGGATTAGGAAAAGGCTGTCCACCTTGGTAACCGATGAGCTGGGTTTTGCCGTCTGGCTCATGCCTTATCCTCACCTGGGCGGCATATTTTTCGGTCGCCTCCTGGTAGCCTTTGGGCAGCGGGTGAATGACGGTCGGACCGATCTCCATCGCGACATCGGGAGGCATCTTCCAGAAGTACTTGCCCTCGAATAGGGCGATCATACCATCGGGCATGAATTGCCTGTACTGTCGCCAGTTTTGCATTGTGATGATGGTCCCGGTTGGAATCGCGGTTTGTGTGTGATTTCCGAACGCCGATGATGATGACGATGAAGCCGAGTCTGCAAAAACGGTGGCCTCGCCAATGGGTGCGATAAAAAGGACGAGAGAACAAATCAGAACTAATACGATTCCAGGTTTCATTCCAAAATCCTCACTTCGCTCCGCTTTCTTGCAACCCCGCGGACGGCAAAACGTGAAGCGGTCCATAACTATTCATTCATTAATTCGAGAGCAGGCCATAAGCCGGCATTGTTTCGTGGCTGGAGTGCGCTTTTGGCGATTTGTTCGATGTCGTATTTCCGAGAACGGTCTGAAACCGGCCGCGCGGCTCCAGCAAATAACGATCACCATAGCCACCCGCAATTACGACACGCTCGCCCGCCCATGAACCAATGCGGTGGGCATGTTTGGAGCGCGCCCGAAAAGAGACTCTTCACCTCCACTTACCCAGCCGCAGTCGGCCTTGCTATAGGGTCTCCCATTTTTCCATTGGCGTGCCGGGCGTCACCGCATGGAGATCGCCCAGGCCGTGGTCGTTGTCCACGGCCAGCAATATCGCCAGGGCCGACATGATGCGTCGCCGCGGGCGAACTCCAGCAATTTGAGCCCGTCGCCGAGATGGTGGGGATGAAGGTACTCGCCGCGATGAGGGTTGATCACAATATGATGCCGACCCGTCATTGCTTCTCCTCTCCAAGGGTGCGCCCGCTTGTATTAAGTGCACTGACTCGCGGGCTCGAACGGTATACTGAGGACGCGAAGCGACTCCTCGTATGACCGGTACGTCGACGAGCACAGCGACGGGATGCGTCAACTTCATCGCGCCGTGACCTGGACTTTCCAGAGTTCCCGCGTCACGTACGCATGAATACGATGCGGGCAACTGCGATCCTGGCGCGATATCCAACGGTAAAGGCCTTTGGGAGCGCTTCCGTGCGCAAGCTCGCATGGCTCGCCTACGACGGGCGCCACCATCTGGGCCGCGCACTGGCGCGCCTTAACCGAGAGCGCCAAAGTCTCAGTGGGAAGTCATCACTCTGAGCCTTACGAGCTGCAAAATTGGTCGCTGTTTGGAAGAATCCGTGGTTACGCGCGCACTACGAGCGTCTAAATCAATTTACCGGAATGGCACATCGACGAGGGTTCTCCTTTCCCTGTGCCATTCGGC
>JBOHWM010000077.1:0-7120 GCA_050736555.1 Binataceae bacterium (SeqCode) | reverse complement strand
AGCATCACGCCGTCGAGCATCGCGATATCGACGTACTGGCCGCGCCCCGTATGCGTGCGCGCAAATAAGGCCGCCAGTACGCCGATTGCCGCATGCATTCCGCCCCCCGCATAGTCGGCAAGCAAATTGAGCGGGATCGTCGGCAGTTGATCCTTGCGGCCAATCATTGAGAGCGCGCCAGCCGTGGCAATGTAATTGAGATCATGGCCGACCAAATCACGATAGGGCCCGTTTTGCCCGAAGCCGGTTACCGCGCAATAAATCAATCGCGGATTACGCACCGACAGCACGTCCCATCCGATACCGAGGCGTTTCGCCACACCGGGGCGGAATTCCTCGACCACAACGTCGGCGCGTTGGGCCAGGCGCAGGAAGACCTCTCGGCCGGGACCGCTCTTGAGATTGAGCCCGATCGAACGTTTGTTGCGGGCCAGCGCGTTCGTCGGCTGGGCTCTGCCCGAAGGCGCACGCGCTCCACCGGCGGCCTGCGCCTGCTCGGCGCGCCGGCCCGCCGGCGCACCCGGTTCCTCAATCTTGATGATGTCGGCACCCAAGTCGCCGAGGATCATCGTGCAATGGGGACCCGGGGCGAGTTTGGTCAGATCGAGAATTTTTACACCGGAAAGCGGAGCCACTGCGGCCATCAACCTTCTCCTTGAAGCGTAAACGCTGACAACATCATGGCGCATACGCCCTGCCGTAATTCAGATAGTTCGCAAGACCTGAATCAATCGCTGAGCGGACGCGCATGAAGGCGACTTCCTTGATTTAGTATTGTTTGCCGCCCAGGCGCAAACGCCAATCCGAGCGAGCCGTGTCTTTGTGCGATTTTACGATCAAGCCCGAGTTTATGCAGCCGGAATCAAATCGTGGCGGCGCGAACCCGTGACATCAACTCATTCAGTGTGCGCAGTCCGTTCACCATGTGGACACCATACCAATGGAGGTCGCGCCCGCCGATCAGTACCACCCGGCGGCTCAAGGCGGGCGGCAACAGCGGCTTCAGTTCTTCCGCGTCACGCGCGCCGAATTCATAAGGTTCGTCCGGCAGCAGGACAAAATCCGGACGACGCGCGAGCGCCTCCTCCAGCGTCGTCCGCGGATACCGCTCACCCGCGGAGGCATAGATATTATTGAAGCCCAACATGCGCAGCACGTCATGCGCGTACGTGTCGGCGTTGAACGCCATCCATGGGTTCTTCCAGATTGGACAGAAGACGCGAAACCGCAATTTTGCCCATACACCCACTTGCGTTTCGATTTCGCTCACCGAGCGCACCACCTCGCGCGCCATCGAATCGGCTTCGGCCTCACGCCCGAGCACGCCGCCAAGCTTGAGCAAGGATTCAACCGCTTGCGCAATCGTGCGCGGATAAGTGGTAAAGACTGGAATTTGATAAGTGCGGATACGCTCGATATCCTCGCGGCGATTTTCCTCGGCGTTAGCAATTACGAGGTCGGGGCTCAGCTCAACTAACGCTTTAACATTTGGGTTTTTGGTGCCGCCCAGCTTCGGCAGATGCGCCACACCTTCCGCGGGTTCGACGCAAAACCGCGTTACGCCGATCACCTCATGTTCGAGGTGAAGAGCAAACAGTGTCTCGCTCCAGCTCGGCACCAGCGACACGATACGCTCGGGCCGATGCTCCAGCTCCAGCTTGAAACCCAGATCGTCGGTCGCCTGCATCCACGCCATAACGTTTATTTTCCGCCAGCCCTCACGATGCTCACGGGCAGTCGTGCGACCGCGTCTGCCATTGACGTTATTGGAGCGAAACCGTCCGCTCAAGCACGACGACCTCGTGGCCTTGAAAATACGCTCCGCTGATGATTAGAGCTGATTTGGAAAGTCGCCTGTGGAACGCCGATAACCGGCCATGGGAGAAGCGATGGAAGCACGGACCATCCGGCTAAAGTTGCGACCGCTTACCGCCGAGGCATTCAGCGCCTATGGCAAGGTGCTCGAGAGCAAGCAACCGTTGCTCCCGGAAGTGGAACCGGGTGAAGGGCGCATTGCCATCGAAATACTGCGGCTCAAACGACCGTCGGATTCACGAAGGATTGAAGGCATGGCGGTCCATTTTTCCTACAATCAGACGTTCATTCCAGTGCGCGGCGGCATGGCTCTGATCGTTGCGCCGCCGCCGCGCAATCGCGAAGCGGGCCATGAGCATTATGAACTTGATTACGAACGGATGGCGGCTTTTGTGGTCGAGCCCGGCCACGGCGCCTTCATCGAAAAAGGCACTTGGCATTCGGCGATGGCGATCGGCACGGAATGCCAGTTCGTCAACGTCACGCGCAAAAATCCCGGCGAAGCGACCAGTGACCTCAGTCTCGAGCGCGGCTTCGCGCGTATTCCGGAATTTCGGCCATACGTCGAAGTATTGAACTTCCGCAAGCGCGATAATCGCGTAATCGAGTTGGAGCTTTAACGCAGCTCGCGGAACCCAAATTTTGAACGCGCCTTGCGGACCCGTTCGCTCGGCGTCGCCGCACTCCCACCTAATGTGCTCGCTCCGCGCGGGGACGCGCTCCACTGGCGTGGCTTAACTAAAACTCGAAGTCCGCATGCTCCAGGATCCGCGCGGCGCGATACAAAAAGCTGTTGCCCAGCACACCGTCGACTACGCGATGGTCGTAAGAGAGTGCCAGGTACATCATCGGGCGAATCGCGATCGCATCCTCACCCGCCGCTTCGACCACAACCGGACGTTTTTTTACTTCGCCCATCCGCAGGATTCCGACCTGCGGCTGGTTGATGATCGCGAAGCCGTAAAGATTGCCCTCGCGGCCGGGATTGGTGAGAGTGAAACTTCCACCGGCAAGATCATCGGCGGCAATTGACTTCTCCGCCACTTTGCGGCGCAATCTTTCAATTTCACGCGCCAGGCCGACCACTGAGAGCCGCTCCGCGCCTTTAACCACCGGTACGACCAGGCCCTCCTCCGCGTCCATCGCGATACCCAGGTTGATTTCACGCCGGATAACCAGCGAATCGCCTACAACCGAGGCATTCATTCGCGGATAATCCTTGAGAGCGTGAACCGTCGCCATCGCCGCAAACGGCAGCAGCGTCAGGTTAAATCCTTCGCGAGCGGCAAAGGCCGCTTTGTGAGCCTCACGCAACACCATCACGCGAGTCAAATCGAGTTCGGCAACCGTGCCGACGTGTGGCGAATGCGTCTTCGAGAAGACCATGTGCTCGGCGATGACTTTGCGCCGGCGCGTAAAGGATTCGACGGTGTCGCCTTCGCGCGGCTGATACACCGGAGGGCGAAACGCACTTGGTCCCGCGGGAGCTATCGAAGGCTGCGTCGCGGCAGCCGCTCCCGGACGCGAAGCCGCGGTCTTGGCTGCGGCGGCAACCGCACCATTGCCATTGTGGGGTGCCGCGCTCGCGCCATGCTGGCCCAACGAATCCAGATATTTTTCGATATCCCGCTTGCTCACGCGCCCGCCGACGCCTGTGCCTGGCACCTGCTTGAGGTCGATGCCATGCTCTTCGGCGATCCGCACCACCACCGGTGAATAGCGCCGCGGCGCTTCGTCTATGCCATGCGCTAGTACACTCGGAGCCTCGGTTGCCACGCGAGACGGCGACGAGACCGCCGCGGCCGCCATCGGGACGCCGGACGGCTCCGGTTGGCGCTCGCGAATCGGCGCTGCCGGTAGCGCTTCCCTCGGTACTGCCTTGGGCTCCGGCTTTGATTTGGATTGGGCAGTCGCGGAGGACTTCACCGCGCCGGAATCGATCACCGCCAGTACCGCGCCGACCGCCAATGTCTGTCCTTCGCTCGCGACGATCTGCGAGATTACGCCTGTACCAGGCGAAGGTATGTCGGTGTCAACTTTATCAGTCGAGATTTCCACCAACGGCTGGTCTTCGCTGACCTGGTCACCTTCCTTGACCAGCCACTTGGTGATGGTACCCTCGACCACGCTTTCCCCCATTTGGGGCATTGTTACTTCCAAAGCCATTTCAGTACGCCGCCAGGCTGCGAATTGCTTCAACGATTTTATCGGAGTTGGGCAGGATGAACTGTTCCAACGGCGGGCTGAAGGCGGTATGCGTGTCAGCCGCCGCAACCCGGCGAATCGGCCCGTCAAGCGCGTCGAAAGCATGCTCGGCAATAATCGCCGCAACTTCGCCGCCGACACCTCCCGTTAGACGATCCTCGTGAACTATCAGAACTTTCCCGGTTTTGCGCGCGGTCAACAGGATCGCTTCGCGATCGAGTGGCAGTAACGTGCGCAAGTCGAGTACTTCGATCGAAAGTCCATCTTCCTTTTCAATTATGCGCGCCGCGTCGAGACATTGATGAAGCGTGCCGCCATAGGTAATGACCGAAAGATCACTACCCTCCTGGCGCAGTTCGGCAACGCCAATCGGCACCGTGAAATCACCTTCCGGCAAATCCTGCTTGATACTGCGATAAAGCCGCTTGTGCTCGAAGTATACGACGGGGTTATTGTCACGAATCGCGCTTTTAAGCAGGCCCTTGGCGTCATAAGGAGTTGCGGGCGCAACCACTTTGAGGCCTGGAACACGCGCGAACCAAGCCTCGGGGTTCTGCGAATGAAACAATCCGCCATGCACGCCGGCACCCGAAGGCGCACGAATCACCAGCGGACATTCCACCTGGCCGCCATGACGATAACGCAAGGTGGCGGCAGTATTGACGATTTGATCGAAGGCGCAAGAGATGAAATCACCGAATTGCATTTCCAATACCGGCCGCATTCCCAGCACCGCCGCGCCAATTCCGGCGCCGACAATCAAGGCTTCAGAAATCGGCGTATCGATTACACGAGTTCCGCCGAAGGCCTGCAGCAGCCCTTCGGTAACCTTAAACGCGCCACCCAGATCGGCGACGTCTTCACCCATCACGAACACGTTCTCATCGCGCTTCATTTCTTCATGCAGCGCCTGATTAATCGCGCTCAGGTAGGTTACTTCCATACTGGCCTTCGCAGTTTCATTCCCCGATATCGTCGCGAGCGCCATCACCGTGCACCATTGCCGTTAAGGGCCGTTGCCGGACCGTTCGCGGGCGCGTAGAGGTCTTCAAGCGCGTCTTCAGGTTTAGGCAGAGGGCTGTTTTCCGCGAAATCGACCGCCTGTTGCAGCACCTGATGAGTGCGCTGGTCGATCTCCTCGCGCAGCCGTTTGAGATCATGCCCTTTCTTTTCCAGGTAGTACTCGAAGCGCGGAATCGGATCCCGGCTCTGCCATTCCAGTAATTCTTCCTTATCGCGATAGAGCGCCGGGTCATGCTCGCTGTGGCCGCGATAACGATAGGTCTTGCATTCGATAAGTTCGGGACCGCCGCCTGCGCGGATACGGTTGATGACCTTTTCGCTGAGCTGCACGACCGCCAGTAAATCATTGCCGGAACATACATGACCGCGAAACCCGTAAGCCTCGCCACGTGTTGCCACGTCCTCGATCGCCATCTGCTTTTCGAGCGGAGTCGAATAGGCATAGCGATTGTTCTCGCATACGAACAGCACCGGCAACTTCTGTACACCGGCGAAATTCATCGCCTCGTGCACGTCGCCGCGCGAAGACGCGCCTTCGCCGAAAAAAGCCACCGCGACGTGATTCTCCCGCTTAATCTTGAACTTGAGGGCGGCGCCGACCGCGACCGGTAACGACGAACCCAGCATCGAAGTCGAACCAAAGATGCCGCGTGTGAGATCACCGCCGTGGAGGAAAGAGTCCTTGCCGCGCGAAAGCCCGTCCTCCTTGCCCATCAGTTGCGCCATCAGGCGACCCGGATCGACTCCACGCACCAGGAAGACGCCGAGGTCGCGATGCAACGGGGCGACAAAATCACCTGGTTGGAGCGGCGCGCAGATGCCCGTCACAATCGCCTCTTGCCCGGCGCCCGAATAGACCCCGCCAAGGATCTTGTTCTGCCGATGCAGCCGCGACACGCGTTCCTCGAACGCGCGAATCAGCTTCATCCAATAATAAAGTTGTAGTTCATATTCGACGCGCGCGCCGGCTTCGTGACGCGGTGCGGCGGCAGCTTCCGGTTCGATCATATGACGCTCACTCCCACAGGCTTGCTTCGAGTGCACTTATCCTACCATTTAAGAACGCGCCATTCCGTAGAAAGCGAGACGTCGACACGCGGTTTCGTCATTTCCTGTCACCTACGCGACGTTTGCCAAAGCCGCATGATTGCTTATGCATGATGTAGCGTCTTGTGAGGCTCGTGACCATTTTAACTCGCGCCTGTATTCGGCTAGCCTCATCGCAAGCCGCGGAACGCGGCGAAGCGCGAGGTTGCCTCCACTATTTTGATGGCCTATAAGGGGCGCTGGATCACTGTGACCGACGCTGTTTTCAATACCGCCAGCAATTCAATCGGCGCAATTCTCGACCGCGCGGCCGCCGCGCGGAGAATCAGCGAAGCCGACGCAATCGCGCTTATCCAATGTTCCGACGCGGAATTGCCGCGCGTCATGGCGGCGGCGGCCGCCCTGCGCGATTACGGTAAAGGACGCACCGTCACGTATTCACGCAAAGTCTTTCTTCCGGTAACGAATCTTTGCCGCGACCGCTGCACCTATTGCACCTTTCGCAAAGATCCGGGTGACCCGGGCGCATGGACCATGACGCTTCATGAAATCGCGCAATGGTCGCGGCGCGGGGCTTCGCTGGGATGCAGGGAAGCTTTGATGTGCCTGGGCGACAAGCCCGAAGTGGCCTTCAAGGATTTCCGCGCCGCGTTGGAAACGCTCGACGCTCGTACAACGATCGAATACGTGGGCCTGGCTTGCGTCACCGCGCTCGAATGCGGACTGCTGCCGCATACCAACGCCGGCCTGATGACGCGCGATGAAATGCTCAAGCTGCGGCCGATCAATGCGAGCATGGGTCTGATGCTGGAGAGTATCTCGCCGCGACTACGCCAGCGCGGCGGAGTGCATCAGTGGGCCCCTGATAAGGACCCCGCGCTCAGGATGAAAATGATCGATGAAGCGGGCGAACTTAAAATTCCGTTCACCAGCGGCATTCTGATCGGGATCGGCGACACACCCGCCGAGCGCGCGCAAAGCCTGATAGCGCTTCGCGACAGTCATGAGCGTTATGGCCATATCCAGGAAG
>JBOHWM010000076.1:0-9096 GCA_050736555.1 Binataceae bacterium (SeqCode) | reverse complement strand
GGCAACCGCGGCCACGGCGTCGCGGAATCATTTTTCCACGGCACCCGGCCACGCTTTGGCAAAGTCGTCGAAGCGCTAGGCGCCGAAATCGCGGAGATCGTGGACGGTAAGATCAAGGAACTGCGCGACTACCATCGTCCGCTTCAAGCTCCCAGCGCCTGAAAATCTAGTACGCGCCGCCGCGTGTCCAGCACCATCTGTGCTGAATCGGGAGGAATGCAACGCGGCCTATCTGCAAGCTACTTTTTTCGGCCGGTGATCAGGCTGCTTAAAGCGTCGCCAGAAGTGGTCACTATTTGGCCACGAATATCGAGCGTCTGATCACGCTGCTTGTCATAGCGACCGGTGATACGACCATGGATGTCATATCCAATCCGCTCGCGACCGTTATCGTCGATGCGTCCGAGCGTACGGCCTTGACGATCCTTCAAAAATTCGCGACTGCCCATGCGATGCTCTCCCTTGAATCCACCTAATCGCACTTTACGCAGGCGATGAACAGCCGTTGACGTACACTGACCATCCGGTACGTATTAGCGCGGTATCGGCGGCTCCGAAATCGAACGAAACATGCGCAAACCATAGAACTCAATGAGATGCAAAGGCGCGCGCCACGCTCTTTTCGAACGCGTCGCGAGCTTGCCCCGTCGCACCGCTATTCGACTACTCGATGGTCACTTCGTCGGGGAACAGGAATGTAGTGCTATCGTCGTCGAACTGTACGAGATACATTCGGCGGCCAAGATTGTTGACTTCGCGCAGGATGCGCGGTCGTTCGGTGAAGCGGCTACGTCCCTCGTGATCACGCACGGGCTTGAGCAATCGGCAACGACGTCCCACAATCGATTCAGTGTTCATACTTTCCATTGCGAATCCCGCCTTTCCCGCCTCCAGGTGCCAACCGGGTTATCCACCAGCCCACCGTTATTGTAGCAATCTTCAGGCCGATTGATTAGATGTTTCTTTGCATTGCTCGATTAGCCTGTGGATAAAAACCTGACCAATCTCGCCGGACGGTTTGCGCTTTTGCCAAGCCGCGACGCGTATTGCGAAATGAGAAAAGCCTCAAATGGGCGATCGTTTCCCTAAACGTCTAAGATCTTGACACCAGGAAATGCGTATTTGTCTTGAGTTTCCGCGGAGGAAGTTACGATGACCACTGTTTATCCGATGATTATGGGCCGCGAAGCGATGGTCTCGACTGAGCATTACCTTTCCGCCGCCGCTGGGACTCGGATGTTCGCGCGTGGCGGCAACGCCATCGACGCCGCCGTCGCCGCCACCCTGGTCGAAGGTGTGGTCAACCCGCACATGCATACTATTGGCGGCGAAGCGCCGATGCTCATTTATTCGGCAAAAACGCGCCGCGTAGTCGCCGTTAATGGCAATATGATGGCGCCGGCGCGCGCAACGATCTCCCATTACCGATCACTCGGCCTGACGCTGGTGCCGGGCGAGGGCCTGCTTGCCGCCGGCGTGCCCGCGGCTTTTGACGCGCTGGCGGCGGTTTTGAGCGAATTCGGCACGATGACGCTCAAGGAAGTGGCCGAGCCCGCACTACAGTTATGCGAGGAAGGCTTCCCGATGCATTCGGGCCTGTGCGGTGACGGCGACACGCCGCCGGACATGTCGGGACTTATCGGCCGCGCCTCGATCCGCAAAAATCAGCGCAAGTTTCGCGAGGAGTGGCCCTCGACCGCCCGTCTTTACATGCCCGGAGGGGAAGTGCCGCACGCCGGCGATATTCTCAAAAATCCAGCTTTGGCGGCCTTTTTTCGACGCTTGCTGGACGCTGAAGCGGGTGCGCGCGGACGCGGCCGGGAAACGGCCATCGCGGCCACCCGCGAGCGGTTTTACCGTGGCGATATCGCCCGTGAAATCGTCGCTTGGTCCGACCAGCATGACGGCTTGCTCGCGGCTGATGATCTCGCGCGTTTCACCACCCTTATCGAGCAACCGGTCACTGCGGATTATCATGACGTCACCGTTCACAAATGCGGTCCATGGTCGCAGGGGCCCGTATTCCTCCAGCAGCTCCGGTTGCTGGAAGGCTACGATTTGCGCGCGATGGGTCACAATTCCGCCGACTATATCCACCATGTAGCCGAAGCCACCAAGCTCGCCTTTGCCGATCGCGAGGCATGGTATGGCGATCCGGAATTCACGCAGGTACCGCTCACCGGATTGCTCTCGAAGGACTACGCGGCGATGCGGCGCGAGCTTATCGACCCGCGGCACGCGTCGCTAGAGCATCGGCCCGGCGATCCGGTCAATATGCGGGCATTATTGGATACGACCGGCGAGCCACGGTCATGGGGTTCCGGCACCATTCATGTCACCGCCGCCGACGGTCACGGCAATATGATCGCGGTCACCGCCAGCGGTGGATGGATTCCCAGCTCGCCGGTGATTGAGAGCCTCGGCTTTCCGCTCGGCACGCGGATGCAGACGTTTTACCTCGACGAGCGCCATCCCAACGCGCTTTGTCCGGGCAAGCGGCCGCGAACCACGCTCACGCCCTCGATCGCCACGCATGGCGACGAACCATTTTTGTCCTTCGGCACCCCCGGCGGTGACCAGCAGGACCAATGGACGTTGCAGTTCTTTCTCAATTTGGTGGATTTCGCGATGGACGTGCAGGAGGCGATTGAGGCGCCGCGCTTTTCGACCGCGCACTTTCCCTCCACCTTTTATCCACATGACGCCCATCCCGGCTTGCTACGACTGGAGGACAGGATAGCCGCGCGGGTACGCAACGATCTGGCAAATCGCGGCCATAAAGTCGAAACCCGCCCGTCATGGTGTGAGGGCCACGTGCTGGGGATCCGCTTCGATCCCAAACGGCGCCTGCTGAGCGGTGGCGCCGATCCGCGCGGACAGGCGGCCGTGGTGATGCCCGCGCAGGCGATCGGCTGGTAACGGCTTGCAATTCACTTACGTAAAGTCGACGTGAGGGCGTTGGCAACCACGCCGTCTTTGCCTCGCGGAGATAGCCTTCGCTACGCGCAAGCACCTAGCCGTCGGCGCGGTTGGTTGAATCCAACGCGCGACATGAACCGTCATTAACAATGCGAGATGCTGAGATTGAAGCTTCGCGGAATTCGTACAAGACGAATGCCGCAAAATATTTAAGCGTCACACGAGCGGAAAGAAATGCGCTAATCGCTATGACAGGTCGGACGTGGAGATAGGCACGGCGCATGCTTAGACGACTAGTGGCATTCCATGCCGACGGCCGGAAGAGTGCTCGCGTTGCTCGATACTCATTGCAAATACCATCTGTCATTCCGAGCGCAGCGAAGAATCTCGGATTCTCTTCTTTTTCTGACGGAGTTGCGTTCAGGACCAGAGGCTGCGCCGTGTTTTAGATTTCTTCGATGCGTGAAGCTGTAAATCGATGGACGGACCACCGATCAAGACGCTTAGGGTAGTGTCCTTACCGATAGGCGCAATGACGAGGCGGAAAGACAGGTAGAGCGGTAAGAACAGGAAATTGAACGGAATGACTATCGAATCGAACGACTTAAACGGCAGGAAAGTGATTAGCGAGGAGGGTTTATGACCTTGCGTAGAGGATGGGTGATGACCGCGGCGCTGGCACTCGTCGCCTTATTGTTTTTCGTCGGATGTAGTGGGCAGCCGCTGAGCGAGCGTGAAAAAGGCACCGGCATTGGCGCGCTGGTCGGTGGTGGCACCGGGGCCATTATCGGCGCCGCGGTGGGCCATCCGGCGGCCGGCGCAGCAATCGGCGGAGCACTCGGTGCCGGCGGTGGCTATTTGACCGGCAACGAACTGCAGAACCAGCAGACCCAAAACCAGCAGACACAGAGCCAAGTCGAACAGCAGCAACGGGAAATCGAGCGGCAGCGTCAGCAAATCCAGCAGATGCAGGAGAATCAGGGAACCGAATAAACCTGAGTACACATGCGCCCGCCGCGACGGACGCTCAGACGTGGCGGCGGACGTCGGCTTCGTCAACGCGCCGACCCACGGCGCTCCGTTCCCACCTATAACGCTCTCGTTTTGCTCCTACCACCGCGCCAGGGCAAACTCCGCACCGCTCTAATTTGTCATTCCAAACCGAGTCTGCGAAGTGAAGAATGGCAAAAAGGAGAGAGTACTGGATTGTTGGCCGCAAAAATCCACACACTTTTTGGAACGACGAATGAGCCGTTTTTTAACCGCTGGCGCGGGCGCGCTCGCCGCGCGAGAACTGCGTAATAAAGCCGAGCGCCTCGTCGGCCACCCGTTCTTTTTCCGTATCCACCGTGATCACATGGAAGCTCTCGTCGAGCGTGACCACGCGTTTATAACTGGCACCCAGATGGCTCATGACGAACTCGACGTTCTTCTCATACGGACAGGTATGGTCCTGGCGGCCGTGAATCACCATCGTAGGCTGCACGATCTCATGCAGGCGCGGACGCACCAGCTCGCACAATTCGCGCAGTTCGAAGACGGCGCTAAGCGGCATCAGCCGAGTCCCCGGATGGACCGCGCGCGCGGCATTGTCGTGAATGTCGGAGCCGCCGGGCTGATGGAAATAAATGCGATCGGCCAATCCGCCTAGAGGTTTCATCGCGCGCAGCAGCATTCGGGTCTTGAGCGGCAAAAAGAAGGCCGGCGCCAGCAACATCAGACCCGATACCGCTTCTCTCTGGTCGGCGGCCAGGCGCGCGGCCAACACCGCGCCCATCGAGAGCCCGATGACGACATTGGGGTCGCCGTATTCGCGCAGCCGCTCGAAACGTTCGACCACACTTTCGTACCAATTGGCGTGAGTGGTAGCGCCTAGTTCCTCGGGCGCGCCGGCATGTCCGGCCAAGCGTACGCCTTGCACGCGCACACCGGCGGCGGCGAGCCGCTCGCCAAGGTAACGCATTTCATAGGGAGTGCCGCTCAGGCCGTGAATCAGCAATGCGCTCAAGCCCGCGCCGTCCAACAGGAACTCCGAAGTGTCAACGTCGCCTGGGTGGGGGTCCTCGTCCGCTTTACTCATATATGCCTGGGTTTGAGCGCCGGCGCCCCGCTACATGGGAGCCGGATTTGAGTTTGAACTGGCGCCGAGCGCGTTAACGTCAATTTGAATTTTAGCGTGCCGTTTCAGGTGATCCACGAAATGGATAAACGCCGCAGTACGCCGCGCTTGCAACAGTTGTTGAATGAAGGGCTTGCGTGCCGCCTGCCATTCAGCTTCGGTCGGCGGAGTGCGCGTCAGGACCTCGAAGATATATGAGTTGCCCTGATTTTCAATGACCTTAGGTATCACGCCGGGAATTTTGCTCAGCGCGGCGGCGGCATCCGCTATCCCGCCCACCGGCCCCACACCCGGAAGCTCGCGGGTGGTTCGGGAGAATTCTGGAGTGGTTTGCACGTCGAGACGGTTTTGCGCGACCACCGAGTTGAAGTCGCCGGTGTCCTTAACCTGCTTCATGATCGTGACGGCGGACTGATGCGCCTTGGATTCGGCTTGCAGATTGATATACGCCTGCCGCACCATCCCCTCGATGTCCTTGTATGGTGGAACGTGTGCGGGCTCCCGCGCAACCATCTTTACCAGGTACGGTACGAGGCTATTGGTCACCGCGTGCACGTCGCCGGGGCTGAGCTTGAACACCTGCTGGGCCAGCTTTGGATCATCTTCGGCCCCTCTAATCTGACCAGCTTCGGTAAAGAAGGGCGTGTTCACGGCGGTCAGGCCGCGCTTTTGGGCCAAATCCTTGAGACTGTGCCCTGCCAACGCCGAGGCCAAGTCCAGGTCGAGGTCCTGGCGCGCCGTTTCGGTTCCCGCCTGACGGCGCAAGGCGTCGATAATTTTCGGCCGCGCCTGGGCCAACGTTTCGACTTGCTCGGGCTTCACCTGTTGGACCTGGATTATGTGATAGCCGAAGCGGCTTTGAGCGACGGTGTACTGGCCCGGCTTGAGCGAAAAGGCCGCCTCTGCAAACGGTTTGACCATCTCCTTGCGCGTAAAGAAACCGAGTTCGCCGCCGTGGTCGCGCGTGCCGGGATCGTCGGAGTATTGCTTGGCTAATTTGGCAAAGTCCGCTCCCGACTTGAGCTGCTTCAGGATGTCTTCGGCTTTGGCCTTGGCGGCGGCATGCTGGACGGGAGTGGCGTCGGGCGGCACCGCGATCAGGATATGGCGGGCGCGCACCTCTTCGGATTGGGTGAACTCGCTATCCCTATGCTGTTGATAATAATCCTGGATCTGCGCCTCCGACGGCGTGAAAGAACTGGCGAGCACAAGCGGGTCGTAGCGTATATAGTCAATTTTGACCTGTTCGGGCTCGCGGAAGGCCTGCTTGTCGGCCTTGTAGAAGGTCTGGAGTTCTTTATCCGTGGGATGGATTGACGATACGAAATTGGAATACGGAAAGACCACGTAAGCCATCGACAGATGCTGATCAACCCGATTGAAGGCCGCCCGCGCCTGCGCGGGGCTTATCTGCACCGCATTCGCGATCATCTGGCGCATCGAATCGACCAGCATCGCGTCGCGCGTGTCCTGTTCAAAGGTGGCGGGGTCGAGTTGGTTGTCGCGCAGAACAGCATTGTAGCGCCGCACGCTGAACTGGCCGTCGATTTGGAACGCCGCTTGTGATTTGATGGCTTGTGCCAGTTCGTTGTCGCTGACGGTGATGCCGAGGCGCTTGGCCTGGCTCTCGAGTAAATGCTGTTCGATCAACTGCTCCAGCGCCAACTCGCGTATGTTGACTCCTTTCAAAACCGCTTGCGTGTTATCGCCGTAAACGTTGTGAAAAGTATTCTCGAGCCGCGTCACTTGGGCGTCGATCTGTTTGCCTAGAATCTTATGACCGTTGACTGACGCGATTGGATGGACATGGCTGAAGAAACCGGTGCCGATTCCCCAAAAGCAGAAGACACCGATTAGCACCACCAACAGGACGCGGATGGTCCACGAATAGGCGTTCTTGCGAAATGCCTGCAGCATGACAGCGCGATCATAGTTTATTACGATTTACTTGCGCAATTAGGGAAAGCTCGCTTGCCTGACCCGAAGCATCTCTGTTACTTTTCTAGCGTGAACGAGTCCTGAAGTCGCTAGAGCGGCAGTTTTAGGCGAAGGGTTCGTTGGTGATGTTGGGGCGCGGATGCGGAGACTGGCCAGAGTCCGTCGCGGGCCAGACAGGGGGGCGAAAAGTCGGTGGGCTTAAACGCAATTCTCGGATGGTTCTCGAACGATCTCGCAATTGACCTCGGTACCGCCAACACCCTGATCTACGTCAAGGGCGAGGGTATCGTATGCAACGAACCCTCGGTCGTGGCGGTGCAGAAAGATTCGCGTGGCGGCCGCCGCGTGCTCGCGATTGGCGCTGAAGCCAAGAAGATGCTGGGACGCACGCCGGGCTCAATCGTGGCGATCCGGCCGCTCAAAGACGGTGTTATCGCGGATTTCGAGATCACCGAGAACATGCTGCGTCACTTCATCCAGAAAACCCATAATCGTAAATTTTTCGTGCGCCCGCGCATCGTGATTTGCGTCCCGTTCGGGATCACCGCGGTGGAAAAACGCGCGGTGCGCGAATCGGCCGAATCCGCCGGTGCGCATGAGGTGTACTTAATCGAGGAGCCGATGGCGGCGGCGATCGGTGCGGGCCTGCCCATCACCGAACCGTCGGGCAACATGATCGTCGACATCGGCGGCGGCACCACCGAAGTCGCGGTGATCTCGCTGGCCGGCGTGGTCTTCTCACGTTCGGTGCGGGTGGCCGGCGACAAGATGGACGAGGCCATCATCCAGCACATCAAGCGCAAATATAATCTTCTGATCGGCGAACGCACCGCCGAATTGATCAAGATCACGATAGGCTCGGCTTACCCTGGCAATGAAATTCAGACGATGGAGATCAAGGGACGCGATTTGGTCGCCGGGGTACCGAAAATTATCGAGATAACCGACGAGGAGATTCGCGAGGCGTTGATGGAACCGGTACATCAGGTGGTGGAATCGGTGCGCATCGCGCTCGAGCGCACTCCGCCGGAGTTGGCTTCGGATATTGTTGAAAAGGGGATCGTGCTGGCGGGTGGCGGATCGTTGTTGCGCAACCTCGACGTGCTGCTGCGCGAGGAAACCGGCCTGCCTGTGACGCTGGCCGATGATCCGTTGACGGCGGTGGTGATGGGGGCGGGTAAGGTACTCGACGAGCTTTCGTTGTTGCGCGACGTGACGGTTGATTGAGGCTGCCTGGCGGCTACCGCGCATCCCGCTCAATGCCGCTCCTCTTTATTTGAAACGCAGTTCGTGAGGCGGGCGTGTCCGCGAGCCATCTGCCAGAATCAGACCTGTCTGTTTGACGGCTCCACATGGCGTTCAGGGCTTAGATGGTGAGAGGGTCTTTTTTGTGGCGCAACCGCGTGCTGCTGACCAGCGGCGCGTTGTTGTTGCTGGGCTTGCACCTGCTCTCGACCGGCGTGCTACCGAGTTCGCGGGCGGGCAAGCCAAGCCTGATCCTGATGGAGGCCCTGCGTCCGGTGCAGATGTTCGAGTCGGAAGTTGCCGATGATTCCTCCAACTTTGTGCATAGCTATTTCGACCTAGTCGACGTGCGCCAGGAAAATCTCCGGCTCAAGCGGCAACTGGCCACTCTTCAGGCTCAAACCACACGCCTCGACGAGCTCGAGACCGAAAACCATCATCTCGCCGATTTGCTCGAATTGCGCGACGCCCTCGCGGTCAAGGCGGTCGCCGCGGATGTCATCGGTGGAGATGCGGGCGGTCTGGCGCGTACGCTCATCATCTCACAAGGTTCGGGTGGCGGCTTACGGCGTGAGATGGCGGTGATTGCCACCGACGGAGTGGTGGGCAGATTGATTGCGGTCGCGCCCGATTCATCGCGTGTCCTGCTCATCAGTGATCATAATTCCGCCGTGGACGCCTTCGATCAGCGCAGTCGGGCACGGGGAATCGTCGCAGGTGTGGTGGATGCCGGTCTGGCGCTGAAATACGTAGACCGCTCCGAAGACATCAAGCCCGGGGATCGGCTGGTAACCTCGGGGATGGACGGCATTTTCCCGCGCGGCCTGCTGCTTGGCACAATCGCCAGCGTCTCACAAGAAGGGCCAGGCCCTGGT
>JBOHWM010000075.1:0-4773 GCA_050736555.1 Binataceae bacterium (SeqCode) | reverse complement strand
CCTGCGAACGGCGGTTATGCCTGAGAAAACCCGTCAATATGTATGACGTGAGGCTGACGAACTCCAACGCGATATACGCCATCAGTAGATTGGCCGACTCGGCCATCAGGAACATCGCAAGCGTGCTTGCCAGCAGGATCGCGTAGTACTCGCCCTGTTCGCATCCGCGCACCTCTTCGGAACCGATTGACATCCAGACCGCGACTAACGCTCCCAATGCGATCAGCGCACGAAAAAATACGCCGAACGCGTCGAACACGAGCATCCGATGGAAAAGCCACGCCCCCGGCAAATGCGGTTCGAGGCCGATCAAAAGCAACGCGCCAGCGGTAATCACCAGCGCCAAATCGCCGAACCACCATTTGTCGCGCACGATCAGATCGAGCACCAGGATCGTCAGGATGCCGCCGGCAAGGAGCAACTCTGGGAGGAAATACTGCAGGCTGCGAAGGCTGCCGAGATCCATCGTCTACCCGCGCCTCAATGAAGAGCGATTACCGCCGGGTTGGATGCGATCACCACCCGATTCAAATGATTCAGCGAGCTGTGCAAAAGCGTCAGCACGGCGTGCGGATAAACCCCAAGCAGCAGCACTATCGCTCCGAGCGGTACCAACATGAATGCTTCACGAAAGCCTAGATCGGGTAATAACTTATATTTCTCATTGAGCGGACCGAGATGGATTCGCTGGAAGCACCACAACAGGTATCCCGCCGTTAGGATCGCGGTCAAAGCGGCCAATATCGTGAATATCGGATGTGGCCGCCAAGCCCCTAACAGAACCATGACCTCGGAGATGAATGCCGATAATCCCGGCAGCCCCATCGCGGCAAAAAACGCGAATCCCGTGATTCCCGCGTAGACCGGCATGCGCTGCGCCAGACCGCCGAAGCCGTCAATTTCGCGATGGTGCGCGCGGTCGTAAATCACGCCCACCAGAATGAACAGCATCGCGGTGATGGTCCCGTGATTGAACATCTGCAGCACCGCGCCATTAATTCCGATCGCGGTAAACGACGCCACTCCCAGCATCACGTAGCCCATGTGGCTGATGGACGAGTACGCGATGAGCTTCTTGTAGTCAGTCTGCGCCATCGCGCAGAGCGCCCCATAAACAATGTTGATCACCCCGATCAAACCCAGGAACAGCCAGGCCAGTTCGTGGCTGGCCGCCGGTAGAATCGGGTAATTGACGCGCAAAATACCGTAAGTACCCATTTTGAGCAGCACACCAGCCAGAATCACGCTAATCGCGGTGGGCGCCTCGACGTGCGCGTCCGGTAGCCAGGTGTGAAACGGGAACGCCGGTATTTTGATCGCGAATCCGATGAACAACGCGATCCAGACTATTCGTTGAAAGGCTATCGAATAGTGACTCGCGTTGGCGGCAAGCACGGTCATATCGAACGTCGGGGTCGCGCCATAATAGTAAAGCGCGAGCATCGCGAGCAGTATCAGCACCGATCCCAGCAGGGTGTACAGGAAGAATTTAATTGCTGCGTATTCCCGCCGCGGACCACCCCACACGCCGATAAGGAAATACATCGGCAGCAGCATCACTTCCCAGAATATGTAGAAGAGAAAGAAATCGAGCGCGACGAACACGCCCATCATGCCGGTGTCCAGCAGCATGAGCAGGGCATAATAGCCTTTTTCGCCGCGCTCGATACTGAAGCTCGCGAACACCGAGACGAAACAGATTATCGCCGTCAGCAGCACCATCGAAATGCTGATGCCATCAACGCCCAAAAAGTACTGAATGTGGTATGCGCCGATCCAATTATAACGTTCGATGAATTGGAGGCCGCTGGTTGTGGTATCGAAGCTCGCGTACAACCATCCGGCGATCATCAACTGCAGCAATGCGGCCAGCGCCGCTATCCATCGATATGCCTTCGGCGGTCCCGGCCACAGCAGGATCGCGACCATCGCGGCGAGCGGAATGAACGTTATCAAGGTGAGCGGATGCGTCATCGGCGATATTCTTCTCTATCCGTTCAAACTCGTAGAATCGCGCGGATCACCAGGATCAGCATCACGGCCGCGAGGATCCCGTAGAGATAGCCGTTAATCGACCCAGTTTGCAGCCGGCGCAACCGGCCGCCAGCTTCCAGCATCATATTCGACACGAAATTAACCAGCCCATCCACGATGTAGGAATCAAATAACCCTGAGAGCCACGAAATGAACACTGTAACGGTCGCGACGAAATTCACGATTCCATCGACGATATGGAAATCAAACCATGCGGCGACACGCGTCAACTGTATATACGGATTTACGAATACGGCATCGTAGCCTTCATCGACATAGTATTTGTTCCAAGACAACCGATAGAATACGCCGCCCGCGAATTCGCTGATGCGCGCGGCGCTGAGCTTCCGCCGCCGATACATCAGATCAGCGAGAAACCATCCTGCGATCACGATGGCCAGGGAAAGCAAGCCGAACATCGCCTCATTCGCGTGATTGTGAACGCCCGCGCTCATCACCGCGCGCGTGGCCGCGGACGTAAACACGGGTTTGAGAAAACCGAAAAACGGCTTGAAGTCGGCGATGAAATCCGGAATCCCGACGAAGCCACCGATCAACGACAGCGCGGCCAACGCCACCAGGGCCACGCTCATCGACCACGGCGCCTCGTGCACATGGTGTTCCTGGTCATGAGTGCCGCTGAATTCGTTGAAGAAGGTCATATACACCTGGCGGAACATGTAGAAAACAGTCACGCCGGCGCCAATCCATAGTAATGCCCATAACGCGAATTGACCGTGCGCATAGACTTCCCAAATGATCTCGTCCTTCGACATGAAGCCGGCGAACGGCGGCACTCCGGAAATTGCCAGGGTGGCCGCAAGAAAGGTCCAGAACGTAATCGGCATGCGATGGCGCAGGCCACCCATCTTACGCATGTCCTGCTCGCCGCCCATGGCATGAATCACCGATCCCGCGCCCAGGAACAGGCAAGCTTTGAAAAAAGCGTGCGTCATGAGATGGAACACGCCTGCGTCGTAAGCACCCACGCCGACGGCCGCGAACATGTAGCCAAGCTGGCTAATTGTGGAATAGGCGAGAACCTTCTTGATGTCGTTTTGCGTTACCGCGATGGTCGCGGCGAAGAGCGCGGTCACCGCTCCCACGCTGGCAATAACCAGCATCGTCACCGGCGCCATCGAGTAGAGGAAATTGAGGCGCGCGACCATATAGATCCCGGCCGTCACCATCGTCGCCGCATGAATCAATGCGCTGACCGGCGTGGGCCCGGCCATCGCGTCGGGAAGCCATACGTACAATGGGATCTGTGCCGATTTACCCGTTGCGCCGATAAACAGCAGCAGCGTTACAAAGGTGACCAGCGAAAGTCCGGCATAGCCGGGGGCACCGGCGAGCAATGGCGCGTACCTGGCCGCCTCTCGAATGACGAGGGTCGGATGACCAACCGCTCCCAAGCCGGCGAACAGAGCAAACAAGCCGATTAAAAAAGCGAAGTCGCCGATGCGATTAACGATGAAAGCCTTGTTACCGGCGGTGGTATTGCCGCGATCGCTATACCAAAACCCGATCAGGGTGTACGAACATAGACCAACCCCCTCCCATCCGACGAACATCAGAAACAGATTGTCCGCCAACACCAATACCAGCATGGCAAACGTGAACAGGTTGAGCCACGCGAAGAAACGCCAGTACGACTGGTCGTCGCTCATATAGCCAGTCGAATAAATGTGGATCAGCCCGCCCACGCCCGTGATGATCAGCACCATCACCATCGACAACGGATCGAGCCACAAGGCGATGTCGAGATGCAGGCGGCCAGTATCAAACCATTGCCACAAAACGTCGATCATAAAGCGATGATCGGCCGGCAATGACAGCATCCGGACGAACGCGCCGAGCGCCAGAGCGAAAGCGATTACTACAACTCCGCATCCGGCGATAGCGACGGCACGCTTGCCCAACGCACGTTGAATCGAGGCTCCGGCAAGAAAGTTGATTATCGCGCCGATGAGCGGCAGCAACACAATCCAGGCGCACAACCCGCTATGCAACGGATTACTCACTCCCGATTCCCTGCCAACACAATCGCGCGGAGCGAGCTAACCGTTGAGCGTCTCGGTCGCGCCAACGTCGATGGTCTTCAAGTTTTGATAAATGGCGAGAACGATCGCCAGGCCGATCACAGCTTCCGCGGCGGCCAGCATGATCACAAAAATCGCAAAGACCTGGCCCGCGTACCTGATATCGCCGCCGTAGAATGAAAAGGCAAGATAGTTGATATTCGCGGCATTAAGGATCAGCTCGATTCCCATCAGAATTCCGATCGCGTTGCGCCGTGTTAAGACGCAGTAGCCGCCCAGAAGAAATACGATCAGGCTGAGTACCAGAAAGTGATAAAGTGTGATTCCCCCACCCATTGTGACGTCTCCCTACTCTTTCGTTTCCTGGCGTGAAATCACAATCGCTCCAATTAGTGCGGCCAGTAGTATGAGCGAAGCGACCTCAAAGGGCAGCATATATTGACCCAGGAATGCATTACCAATCGCGCTGGTGGTTGGGCTCGGGTTAGCGGGAATCCCGTGCTGATACCAATGCGTACTGAAGATAGCGGTCAGCATCACGGCTCCGGCGATAATCGTGACGGCCAGGCCCGCGCCTAGCCCGACCGTGCGATTCGAGACATTTACGTCGGCGATACCCTGCGTCAGCATCACTGCGAAAATCGTGAGCACCAGAATTCCGCCTATATACACCAGCAACTGCACCATCGCGACAAAA
>JBOHWM010000074.1:0-6488 GCA_050736555.1 Binataceae bacterium (SeqCode) | reverse complement strand
GCCTAGCGCGATACCCGGTTCGTCAAGTTCCTCATCGATCAGCAGCGCCGCGCGAAAGGCAATCCATGGCCCGAAGCGGGGATGTACAGTGACACCGATGATGCTGGGACCGGCGAGCCCGGCAAGGCGAGCGAGCAGCATGAAATTGAGGCTGGCGGCGCCGCTCATAAACGGAAAGACCGTGGCGCAATCCGATCCGTGTGCGCGCAGCGGTGCCGCGATTTCCAGTTCGACCGTTCGCTGGGTGAAATCGTCGAGCGGATGCTGATGCTTCAGCCATTCAGGATGCCGCTTTGTATGGTCTATGAAGTGGCGCCAGAAAGCGCCACCACCGTTGCCGATAACGATGATTGAACGTGCACGTGGCGCGAATGCCTGCGCGCGCATATGAGGCGCGACGCCGTGGTCGTAACGCTCGCGCGGGATCGCGGCGACAAGGTTGAGGCCGTGAGTCGCGGCGGCGGACCGTACCATCTCAAGCAAAGCACTCACGGACATAGTTTAACGGCTATTACTTGGCGGGAAAATCGGCGCGATTCAGGCAATTTTGTACGTCACCAGCGCGTCGGCGATAAGCGCGCCCGCGTCGTCGTGAATCTCGACCGTGAGGCTGGCGATGCGACGGCTCTTGCGGCGCACGCGCGCATGAGCGACGAGGTCGCTCTGAACTCCGGGCCCGCTGTAATTCACGGTCATTGTGATAGTCGCGCTGCGTTGGGTTTCGGGCATGGTCCACACCGCCGCGCAGGCGGCGAAGTCAGCCAGCGCGCCAATCGCGCCGCCATGAATCGGCATCGCGGGACCGCCGTGGTTGAGCAGCTTTGTTGCAAACGGCATCCGCGCCAGCGCCTCACCATTCTTGGCCGATTCCACTTTCAGCCCAAGCAGCAGCGAGAACGGCGCCTGATCAAGCAGTGTGAGTGCCGGATTTTGGAGTTCGCCCATCGCATTCATCACGCCCAGCGCACTGAGGTTTGGTGAATTCGAGTGCGAGCGCGGCTGCCTCGGCAGGCGTGTCGGCGCGACGGATACCCTCGATTTCCTTCCACGACCGCAGTGCGATCACGGGACGCCCGATCTTCAGTGCAAAGGCTATCTCGGATAGCGTGCCCGCTTCGCCCGCCAAAGCGACCACCGCATCCGCGCTGCGCACAACGATCACGTTGCGCGCCTCGCCCATGCCGGTGGCGACGGCAAATTCAATGTGGCGATTGGCGCTGCCGCGATCACCTCCCGGCAGAATCCCGAGCGTGTGGCCACCCGCCGCGCGGGCACCTTCGGCCGCCGCCTCCATCACGCCGCCCAGCCCACCGCATACGACGTCAGCGCCGCCGGCAGCCAGCGCGAAACCCAACTCGTAGGCGAGGCGGCGTACCTCGGCCGGAGCATCGCCGGCTCCCACCACCGCGATCACCGCCCGGCTTGCGGCGCTCACTTCACACCCCCAGCACTGCGGGCAATTCCGACAAGTCGTTTATCATGAAGTCGGGACGCGGTATTCCTTCTGGTACCGACGGCGCGCCTTTACTCACCCATGCGGTATACATGCCGGCGCCCTTGGGACCAGCCACGTCCTCACGCGGAGTGTCACCAACGAACAGCATTTCCCGCGGCGCCAACTGAAGCATCGTGCAAATCGCGCTGTAAATGCGCGGGTTGGGCTTGCGCAGACGTACTTCGGCCGAGATGATCACCGCCTCGAACAGCGTCGCCACGCCGGTATCGTTAAGTACCGCGCGTCCAGTGAAAGCGTCGTCAAAGTTGGACAGCAGACCTAGCCGATAATGCGGCGCCATGCGACGGACGGCGGCGGTTCTCCCTTCCGGCGCCCATGTCACCGCGCGAACCCGCTCCATGTGGACACGCGTCAGATGCTCGGCGAAGGCGCGCACATCGTCCTCAGGACCGGGGCGGAAACGCGTGAGCGTGCGCGTGAAGCGTTCCGTGCAGGTAACTTCGATGTCGTCACGTTCGCGTTCGAGCCCGATTTCTTCGATCACGAGATTATAGACGTGGATGAAGGCGTCGCGATCGAAGGTTTTCCCGAAGTGGCGCTCCAACTCGGGCAATACCCAGGGCATCGTGCTGTGAAACGTGCGCCCCTGCCATTCCATCAGCGGCAGCCGCTCCGGTTCCCATTTAACCAGGGTGTCGAATAAATCGAGTACAACCGCTTTGAATTCGTGCTTAGGCATGAGGGACGAGTGCGGCGGCGGTGCTCAGCAGGGCCAGAATATCGAGCAGCATCACGCCGCCGTTGAGCATCACCGAGAGACGATGAAGGTGGTCGAATTCAGCGCGACGCACGGGATCGGGGTTAGGTTCTTCCGTGACGCTGCGAATCGAGTCGATGTGCGGTCGCACCACCACGCCGGCATAAAGCGTGAGGCCGAGTGCTATCAGCAGGGCCAGCGCGGCCAAACTCCACCATAGACGCGGCGCATGCGCGACCGCGAACAGTATTGCCAGCGCCACGGAGACCACGCCCGCCGCATAACCAAGAAGGTAATAACGGGGGAAAATGCCTGCCACAACTTTGCCGGCGTCGGGTATCGGCAGCACGCGGAATACTACTGGCGCGATCATCGTGGTAAAGAACACCATTCCGCCCAGCCAGCATACGATGCAAAGCAGATAAAAGAACAACGCAATCAACATTGGTAGCACGCTATGGGAGAATTAAAGAGCACCGGCACGAGGTCAGTTGAGATATCGCTTCGGTGCTCCCGGCAGCGGTTTGCGATCAGCAAAGCCGCCCTCGACCGGATGCCAGGCGATGACGCGCGGTTCACCTGATTGCCAGCACAAGAACACCACGTCGTCATCGATTTCGCAGGGAAAATCGACCAATCCCAGGTCGATATCTTTGAGAAAACAGCCGAACGATTCAATCTTGCCCGCCAATTCGGCGAGCCGGGCGGCGGGTTCCCGCAACTCGGGATGGCGCTTGACGGCATCGGCCAGCGCCAGCTCCGTAATCGTGGCATTACGGCGCGCGAGGTCGTCGAAACGCGCACGCAGGTCACGCGCGGCAAGCTGAAGTTCGCGCAGGACGGTCTCCAGCGCCGGTACCAGCTCATCCGCCGTTTCCATCGTAAAAAGCTTGTCGAACCGATGCCTGGGCAAAATCGGATTCCCTCGGCGGTAGCGCCCGCGCACGGGCGTGATTAGGTTGACACCATGGAGATAGCTGTCTTGTCTGAACCACGGTCGTATATTACGTTAAATCGCGGCGGCAGTGGAAGCGCGAGTGGCATAATGCCGCGCGCGTACAGGGTGGCTTGCTAATCTATGGCAGAAAAAACCAAAGGGGAAAAGCGTTTCGAGATCGAAGAGGATCTAGCCAAGGTAGAGATTCCCAATAACCTGCCGGTGCTGCCCTTGCGCGGCATCGTGATCTTCCCAAGCCAGATTCACCCGTTCCTGGTATCGCGGCCATCGTCACTCAAGTTGATCGAGGACATGGGCGGCACCTCGCGCATCATCGGACTTGCGGCGCAAAAGAATCCGGAAGAAGAAAATCCTGGTTCCGAGGGCTTGTACCCACGCGGCACCGCGGTGCGCATCCTCAAGATGCTCAAGTATCCCGATCAGAGCGTGCGGGTGCTGGTGCAGGGACTCGCGCGCATTGAGTTGGGTGAATTCACCCAGCGCGAACCGTATTTTATGGCCAACATCAGCCGTCTGGGCGAAACGTTGGAACATGACCGCGAGATTGACGCTCTGCAGGCCAATCTGGCCAGCCAGTTTTCCAAATTCGTATCGCTGGTGCCTTACCTGCCCGACGAATTGCAGGTAATGGCGATGCAAGTGCGCGAGCCCGGACGGCTTACCGACCTGGTCGCCTCATACATCAAGATTGCGGTCGAGGAGCTGCAGGATTTACTGGGAACTCTGGACGTGCGGCAGCGGCTGGAGAAACTCATCGTCATTCTTGGCCGCGAGATCGAGTTGCTCGAACTCGGCCATAAGATCCAGTCGCAGGTGCAGACCGAGCTCAACAAGAACCAACGCGAATACTATTTGCGCCAACAGCTCAAGGCAATTCAGAAGGAGCTTGGCGAGGGCGACGCCCGTTCCGCTGAAATCGAGGATCTCGAAAAGAAGATCGAGGCGGCGAAAATGCCGGAAGAGGCGCGTAAGGCCGCCGACAAGGAATTGGAACGGCTGCGCATGATTCCGCCGGAATCAGCCGAGCATACGGTGGTGCGCACCTATCTGGATTGGCTGGTTTCGTTGCCTTGGAGCGTCAGCACTGAAGACAACCTCGACATAAAGAATGCGCGTAAGGTGCTCGACGAGGACCATTACGATCTCGAAAAGGTCAAAGAGCGTATTCTCGAATTTCTCGCGGTGCGCAAGCTGAAACACGATACTAAAGGGCCGATCCTGTGTTTTGTCGGCCCTCCTGGAACCGGCAAGACGTCGCTGGGCCGTTCGATTGCGCGCGCGCTCGGCCGCAAATTCGTGCGGCTCTCGCTCGGCGGGATTCGTGACGAGGCTGAAATTCGCGGCCATCGGCGCACTTACATCGGCTCATTACCGGGCAGAATCATCCAGGGACTGCGCAACGCGGGATCGAACAATCCACTGTTCATCCTGGACGAGGTTGATAAGCTCGGCGCGGATTTTCGCGGTGATCCCGCTTCGGCTTTGCTCGAAGTGCTTGATCCCGAGCAGAATAATACGTTTTCAGATCATTACCTCGACGTGCCGTTCGACCTTTCCGGCGTATTATTTCTAACCACGGCCAACGTACTCGATCCGGTACCGCCCGCGCTGCGCGACCGTATGGAGGTGCTGGAACTCCCGGGTTACACCGAAGAGGAGAAGCTCCAGATCGCGCAAACCCATCTGGTGCGCAAGCAACTGACGGAAAATGGGCTCGCCGGTCGCCAGATAGAATTTACCAAAGAAACCATCGGCGAGGTGATTCGTAGCTATACGCGTGAGGCCGGACTGCGCAATCTTGAACGAGAATTAGCTCGCATTTGCCGTAAGATTGCACGTGCCCTTACGGAGGGTGAAGAAGCTCCCGAACGGATCACGCTGGAGATGGTACAGCGATATCTGGGTGCGCCGAAATTCTTTTCGGAGGTGGCCGAACGTACCAGTGAGCCGGGCGTCGCGACCGGGCTCGCATGGACGCCCAATGGCGGCGATATCATTTTTATCGAAAGCACCCGTATGAATGGGCAAAAAGGTCTCACCCTGACCGGCTCGCTCGGCGACGTGATGAAGGAATCCGCGCAAGCGGCACTTTCCTACATTCGCTCGCGTGCCGAGCGCATAGGGATAGCGGCCGATTTCTTTGACAAAACCGATATCCACGTGCACGTCCCAGCCGGAGCGATCCCCAAGGATGGGCCTTCGGCGGGTGTCACAATCGCGGCTTCGCTGGCGTCGTTGCTAATCGGTGTCCCGGTACGCTCCGACGTCGCGATGACCGGTGAGATCACATTGCGAGGCAAGGTTCTGCCGGTGGGAGGTATCAAGGAAAAGGTGCTGGCCGCACGTCGCGCCGGTATCAAGACGGTGATCCTGCCGAGACGCAACGAACGTGACTTGGATGACATTCCCCCCGAAGTCCGTGCGGAACTCGACACCATCTTCGTTGACGCAGTCGATGAAGTGTTGGCCCATGCCTTGTGCCGGGCGGAGGCCAATCACGATACCGCTGAAGGAGGCGCGCCGGACGGCTCGGCAACGAAGGCGCCGGTTGAGCCCGCGCGCTCGGATCGGACCGTCCTCAATTGAATGCGCGGCGGCTGTGCACAACAGTGCGCGCCGCTCCGGCCAGGTTCGGCAACTTTGGTGGCGCCATTGACGCTCTGCCGATAGTATGACGGCTTCGCTAATGGCGCATAGGTTTCAAAGCGGGGGAGGAGGGATTTGGTAGATGCCCGAGCTGAGGAAGGATCCGGTTGTTGGGCGTTGGGTAATCATGTCGACGGAGCGGAGCAAGCGTCCGAGCGACTTTCACAAACGGACTGAAGAGCGCAAAGGAGGGCCCTGTGTATTCTGCCCGGGGATGGAACACCTGACACCCCCCGAAGTGCTTTCCTTTCGCGCTTCTGGCACCTCGGCGAATCAACCGGGATGGCGAATTCGAGGAGTTCCCAATAAATTCCCGGCTTTGCGGATTGAAGGCGTAGCCGGACGCCGTGGCGAAGGCCTCTACGACCTGATGAACGGGATTGGCGCGCATGAGGTCGTGATTGAGACACCCGACCACAATCGCGGCATGGCTGACCTCGAAGCCCCACAGATTGAGGAAGTGCTGTGGGCGTATCGAGACCGGGTGCTCGACCTGCAACGTGATGAACGTTTCCGCTACGTGCTCATCTTTAAGAACCACGGCGCCGACGCGGGCGCCAGTCTCGAGCATCCCCATTCACAACTGATCGCGCTGCCGATTTTGCCGCTCAGCGTACAACAGGAATTGCGCGGCGCCAGCGAATACTACCAGCTCAAGGAACGCTGCATCT
>JBOHWM010000073.1:0-21349 GCA_050736555.1 Binataceae bacterium (SeqCode) | reverse complement strand
CCCTGGTCTCGTCAGCCATAAGCTTTGTTTGCGATTACTCCATTTCCTCAAGCGGCCTCGCGATTACTGATAGTCGCGCCCGACTCCCGATCGGATTAGCCTTTCGACGGCGCCGCTTTTTTGCCCGCGACGATCTTGCGCGGCCCCTTGCGTGTCCGCGCATTGGTATGCGTACGTTGGCCGCGCACCGGCAGTCCACGCCGATGCCGGATACCCCGATAGGCGCCCAAGTCCATCAGGCGCTTAATCGACTGTTGCAAATCGCGGCGCAAATCACCTTCGACCTTGTAATCCGCGTCGATAACCTGGCGAATACGCACCTGCTCGTCCGCGTTCAGATCGTCGCTGTTGCGACCCGCATCGACTTTCGCCTTTTCCAGGATTTTGAGCGCGTTGGCCCGGCCGATCCCATAAATATAGGTCAGCGCGACTTCCATACGCTTGTTCCTGGGCAGCTCAACTCCCGCTACACGTGCCATCGAACTCTTCTCCCGCCGTGCTATCCCTGCCGCTGCTTATGGCGCGGGTTCGAACATAAAATGCGCACCACGCCCTGGCGACGCACCACCTTGCAGTTCTTGCAGATCTTTTTTACCGACGCCCGGACTTTCATATGTTCGCTCGTGCTTTCCGACTATCTTTAGCGCATCCGGTACGTAATGCGGCCGCGACTAAGATCATAAGGCGACAGCTCCACCGTGACGCGGTCACCCGGAAGAATCTTGATGTAATGCATCCGCATTTTGCCCGAGATATGCGCGAGCACGCGATGACCGTTTTCCAGCGATACTCGAAACATCGCGTTCGGGAGCGCCTCGAGCACCGTTCCGCTCACTTCAATGGCATCACCTTTAGACATGGCCCAACTCACTCAAAATCTGGGGTCCCGCGGCGGTGATCGCAATGGAATGCTCGAAGTGGGCAGATAGTTTACCGTCAGCGGTAACCGCTGTCCAGCCGTCGTCAAGAATCTCCAAATCCGCAGTCCCCTCGTTAATCATTGGTTCGATCGCCAGTACCATTCCTTCCTGTAAACGCGGGTTGGGCATGCCAAGGCGGAAGTAATTGGGTACTTGCGGGTCTTCGTGCAGCCGTCGCCCGATGCCGTGGCCGGCAAATTCGATCACGACGGAAAACCCGGCGCTCTCGGCCGCATGCTGCACCGCTCGTCCGATATCACCGATTCGATTACCCACGCGCGCCTGCGCGATACCTTTATAAAGCGCGTCACGCGTTACTTGCATTAGCCGCTCCGCACTATGGCTCACGCGCCCAATCGCCAAGGTACGCGCGGCATCGCCATAAAATCCGTGGCAGACCACGCCAAAATCGAGCCCGACGATATCGCCCGCCTTGAGTCTCCGCCCCGCCTTCGGGATGCCATGCACGATTTCATTATTGATCGAGACACAAAGACTGTGTCGATATTCGACCTCGTGCGGCTTATAGCCCTTGAACGCGGGACGCGCATCTTTTTTTAGCGTCAATTCCTCCGCGCGCCGATCTAATTCGAGAGTACTCACACCCGGCTTCGCCATCGCGGCCAGTTCTTCGAGAATTTCCGCAACGATTTGACTCGCCCGCCGCATCAAGGCGATTTCTTCGGGAGTTTTAAGTGTAATCACGGCCGTTCCTTCGCAGCCCCCGGAGCCAAATTGATCGCCAGTGCGTCGAGGATCTGCCGCTGGATATCGTCGGGACGCCCGACTCCAGGAATTTCCACCAGCAATCCCATGCGGCCGTAATAGTCCAACAGCGGACGTGTCGATGCGGCATAAACCTCCAGCCGCATCCGCACGGTATCCTCCGCGTCATCGTCGCGCTGATAAAGCTCTCCATTGCATTTGTTGCAAAGGTTCACGTTGCGTGGCGGATCGAAAATCACGTGATACATCTCGCCACAATTGGGGCAAGTGCGCCGACCCGAAATCCGCTTGACGATTTCCTCATCGGGCACCACGATAGCAATCGCCTTATCCAGACGCTGATGACGCCCATCAAGCATCGCAGCCAGCGTTTCCGTCTGCGCCACAGTGCGCGGAAATCCGTCCAGGATAAAGCCGACCACCGCATCCGGCTCGCTTAGACGCTCATCAATCAAACCCAGCACCAATTCGTCGGGCACCAGCGCGCCCTTGTCCATAAAGCCTTTCGCTCTAACTCCCAGCGCCGTGCGATTGCGCGCCGCCGCTCGCAATAGATCGCCGCTCGCAATGTGGGGTGCGCCAATGTGTGTCTCCAGCATCCGGGCCTGCGTGCCTTTACCGGCGCCCGGTGGACCCAGCAGTACCAGCCGCACGTCTATCCTCCACGCTTGGACTTGACTCGTCCGCGACGCATGAAGCCTTCGTAATTGCGCGTCAGCAGATGGGTTTCAATCTGCGCCACCGTGTCGAGTGCCACGCCGACCACAATCAGCAATGCGGTACCACCAAAATAGAACGGTACGTTGAAGCGCTGAATCAAAATGGTCGGCAGCACGCACACCGCGCTTACGTAAATCGCGCCACCCAAGGTGATACGCGACAGGATGCGGTCGATGTACTCGGCAGTGAACCGTCCTGGCCGGATGCCCGGAATGAACCCGCCGTACTTCTTCAGATTGTCCGCGACGTCAACAGGATTGAAGGTGACGGCCGTGTAGAAGTAGCAAAAAAAGATTATCAGCGCGACGTAAATGACATTATAAACCAAACCGCCGGGAGTTAGATAGCCCGACCACGCTTTGAACGACGGTACGAACGTCGCCACTGTGGCGGGAAACACTAGGATCGACGACGCGAAAATCGGCGGTATAACTCCCGACGTATTGATCTTGAGCGGTAGATGCGAAGTCTGTCCGCCGTAAACCCGCCGTCCAACCACCCGTCGCGCATATTGAACCGGGATGCGGCGCTGGCCGGTCTCGATGTAAACGATTCCCGCCGTCACCGCGATTACAATCGCAACGATGCCGATGAGTACAAAAATACTCATCTCGCCTTCACGCAGGAATTGCGCGGTAGTGCCCAGCGCGCTCGGCAAGCGGGCCACAATCCCCGCCATGATCACCAGCGAAATACCGTTACCGACGCCACGTTCCGTGATTTGTTCGCCGATCCACATCACGAACACAGCACCTGCGGTGACGGTAATCACCGTCATCGTGATAAATTTCACCCCTGGATGGTAGACAACTGAACCACCGCCCGGCGCCTGAATACGCTCGAGCGAATAGGCGATCATGATGCCCTGCACGATCGACAACGCGACCGTGCCGTAGCGGGTGTATTGGCTTATCTTACGGCGCCCGGCTTCGCCTTCCTTGTACAATTCATCGAGATACGGCCAGCCGATTTTCAGCAAGTCGAGGATAATGGCGACTGAAATGTAGGGCATGATGCCCAAGGCGAAGACCGAAAAGCGTTCCAACGCGCCACCCGAGAACAGGTTCACCCAGCCGAACAACGTGCTCGACGCGGCGTTGAAAAACGCCTGCAGCGCATTCCCGTCGATACCCGGTGTGGGCACCGCCACGCCAATGCGGTAGACGGCTAGGAAAAACGCTGTCCAGAGCAGTCGGCGGCGCAACTCCGGGATGCGCGAGGCGTTGGAAAAACCTTCAAGCATTCAGCCTTTCTAACCTTGAATCAGCTAATCTTCGATCAATTCGGCGCTGCCACCCAAAGCCGCGATCTTTTCACGCGCACTCTTCGAGAAGGCATGCGCCCGAACCGTGATCTTACTCTTCAATTCACCATCGCCCAGCACTTTGATCCTGCGTTCACCGCGCACCCAGCCGCGATCCGCCAGGATAGCCGGATCAATCACGACGCCATCACCAAAAACGTCCAAACGCCCTATATTAATCGTCGCATATTCTTCGCGCCGCGCCTGATTTTTGGGCAAGCGGCGAAAGCCACGTTTCGGCACGCGCCGCTGCATCGGCATCTGCCCGCCTTCATATCCCGGCGGCGTATTGCCGCCCGAACGTGAACCCCGCCCCTTATGTCCGCGGCCGGCGGTCTTGCCATGCCCGGAGCCGATTCCCCGTCCTATCCGCTTTTTGCGCCGAATGGCGCCGGGCGCCGGCTTTAGTTCATTTAATTTCATCGAAAATGCCGCCTATTCCTTCACCTCGACCACCAGATGTGGCAATCGCCGCAGCATTCCGAGCACCGCCGCGCTACGCTTGAGCGTTCGCGAACTGCCCACCCGAGTGAGGCCCAAACCCTTGACGGTCAGCCGCACGCGTTGATTGGTGCCGATCGGACTGCGCACCAGCTTAACCCGAATCGTCTCGCTTTCCATTACCAGGTTTCTCTTTTCAAGCCGCGGGAGGGGGCTCTTCGACCCGGCCACGCAACCGCGCCACGTCAGCCGGATTTCTAAGTTCGGTCAACGCTTCCAAGGTCGCCTTGACTAGGTTATGAGGGTTCGAAGAGCCGAGCCGCTTAGTCAGGACGTTGCGAATACCGGCCAATTCAACTACCGCGCGCACTCCACCCGCGGCAATGACCCCGGTACCCTCGGAGGCGGGTTTGAGAATCACCTTGCCGGCGCCGAAGCGTCCGAGCACCTGATGTGGGATGGTACCGTTTCTAAGCGGAACGCGAATCAAGCTTTTTTTGGCGCGTTCGACTCCCTTGCGAATCGCTTCCGGCACTTCATTAGCCTTGCCAAGTCCAAATCCGACCAGTCCGTTGCTGTCGCCCGCGACTACCAGCGCACTGAAACTAAAACGCCGGCCGCCTTTGACGACTTTGGCGACACGGTTGATGTGGACCACTTTTTCTTTGATATCCAGCCCTTGCGGATCGATTCTTTGAGCCACGGCGTTTCTTCCTGCCAGCATGCGGCCGGCAATTAAAGTTTGAGACCCGCCTCGCGAGCGGCGTCGGCCAGCGCTTTGACGCGGCCGTGATAGAGAAATCCGTTACGAT
The DNA here is from genome assembly GCA_050736555.1 of Binataceae bacterium (SeqCode). Classification (GTDB taxonomy): domain Bacteria; phylum Desulfobacterota; class Binatia; order Binatales; family Binataceae; genus JBOHWJ01. The sequence goes on along the minus strand of JBOHWM010000073.1, from coordinate 16,427 downwards.
CGAAAACCACCTGTGTGATGCCGCGCTCCAGGCATCCGCGCGCCAGCGCCCGGCCCACCGCCTTGGCGGCAGCGACACTGCGTTTGCTTTTGATACCGTCGCGCAACTCTGCCGCCGTAGTCGAGGCCGCTACCAGGGTATGGCCCGATTGGTCCGAGATCACCTGCGCATAAATATGATTCAATGAGCGGTAAACCGACAAACGCGGGCGTTCGTCGCTGCCACGGACCTTGCGCCGGACTCGCACCTGACGTGTTCTTCGCTTCTCGATTCGCTCAAAGGCCATGGTTTTCTTTCTACGCGGCGCTTGAGCCGGCGGCGGCTTTGCCGGCCTTGCGCCGAATTTTTTCGTTAGCGTACTTAATGCCCTTGCCTTTATAAGGCTCCGGCGGCCTCAATTCGCGGATTTGCGCCGCAACCGCTCCCAACAACTGACGATCGGCACTTTCCAAGGTCAGATTCACTTGGCGCTCGACCTTTGCCGTAACCCCGGGCGGCAGTTGAAAGACAATCGGATGCGAATAGCCGAGCGTAAAGTTGATCAGGCTACCCTTGACTTCCGCGCGATAGCCAACCCCGTTTATCTCCAGCACCCGCACGAAACCCTTGCTCACGCCCTGGGCCATGTTGGCGACCAGCTTGCGCGTGAGTCCGTGTAACGCGCGTTCCCGCTGGGAATCACCTGGGCGCTTCACCACGATACGTGAATCCTGAATATCCAGCGTCAGCGGTGGATGCACTCGTGTCTCTAGTGTTCCTTTTGGTCCCTCAAGTTTCAGGGTGTCACCCGCAAGCATTGCCTTAACGCCTTTGTCGAGCATCACCGGCAGTTTACCTATTCGCGACATCGCCGTTCCCTACCAGACTCTGAATAGAATCTCGCCACCAACGTTGCGACGGCGCGCTTCGCGGTCGGTCATCACCCCGAGCGGCGTCGAGACGATATGCAACCCCATCCCGCCCAACGCCCGCGGAATTTCCTTGGCCCCGGCGTAACGGCGCAAGCTGGGCCGGCTGACCCGTTGAATACCGCGAATTACCGGCTCGCGCTCGGCGGAGTAACGCAGACCCAGGGTCAGCTTGCGCCGGTAGCTCTCGCCCGCGGTTTCAACTCCGGAGAGAAAACCCTCGGCCAACAACACGCGGCAAATCGCCTCGCGCATGCGCGAATAGGCAACTTCAACTTCGTTGTAGCGCGCACCCATCGCATTGCGGATACGGGTGAGCAATTCAGCGATCGGATCGGTCTGGGACATTTAAATTCCTGATTCCATTGGAACTCGCGGCGCCGCTATCACCAACTCGCCTTGACCACTCCCGGCAACGCTCCCCGCAAGGCCAGCTTGCGCAGGCACAGTCGACACATTCTAAAGCGGCGATAAAAGGCACGGGCGCGGCCGCATAGAGGGCAACGGTTATATCCTCGTACCTTGAACTTGGGCGTGCGTGCCGCCTTAACCCGCAGACAGGTCTTCGCCATCTTGTCTACCCCTGTCCCACCGCGGCACTCGCGCGCTCACCGCCGGCGCCACGAAACGGCATCCCGAGCGCCTTCAACAAGGTCATCCCTTCGAAGTCGCTGTGCGCCGTCGTGTTGATCGAAATCGTCATGCCCTTGACCTTCTCGATTTTATCCAGGTTAAGTTCCGGAAAAATCGTATGTTCGCGCAGACCGAGTGAATAATTGCCACGGCCGTCGAAAGACTTGTCGCTGACGCCGCGAAAATCGCGCACTCGCGGCATCGCCACGTTCACCAGCCGGTCGAAAAATTCCCACATGCGTTCCCGCCGCAACGTCACCATCACGCCGATCGGCATGCCTTCGCGCAGCTTGAAATTTGAAATCGCTTTGCGCGCGCGGGTTATCACCGGCTTCTGTCCGGCCAGTTCACCGACTTCGGCGACCGCCGCGTCGAGTATCTTGACGTTTTCGCGGGCTTCGCCCAAAGCCATGTTGATCACGATCTTGTCGAGCTTCGGCACCCGCATCTTGTTCTCTATTTTGAGTTCGCGCATCAGTGCTGGAACAATTTCAGCTTCATAGCGCAGCCGCAGCCGCGCCGGGATTTTAGGTTCGGGCCCGGCCGGCTCGGCAGGCGCCGCGGCTTGTTCGGCACGACCCTTACCGCGCTTATCGCCAGCCTCGCGTACGCCGCCCTTGCTAGGGCGGGCTTTCGCTTTCCGATTCTTTTCCTCGTCGGCCATTAATCGTTCCCCAAAGGCTCGCCACAGCGACGGCACACGCGCGTCTTGCCGCCGTCGGTCTCGACCTTAATGCCGATTCGAACCGGTGCATTACAGCGGTCGCACATCAACATCACGTTGGAAATCTGCAGCGGCGCTTCCCGTTCGACAATACCGCCCGGACTGGCCGCACCGGTCGGTTTCGAATGGCGCTTGACCACGTTGAGCCGCTCGATTACAAGGCGTCCCTGACTGGGCAACACGCGCAGCACTTTGCCGGTTTTGCCTCGTTCGCGACCCGCAATCACCATCACCATATCGTTCTTCTTAATTCTGAATTTGCGCGCTTGGCTCTCAGTGGCCATTAAAATTCTCCCAGCGGATTACAACACTTCGGGCGCAAGCGAGATAATCTTCAGGAACCGTTTGGCCCGCAGTTCGCGCGCCACCGGCCCGAAAATACGCGTGCCAATCGGCTCATGCTGATTATCGACCAGCACCGCCGAGTTATCGTCAAACCGGATATAGCTGCCGTCCTGCCGGCTGACGCCACGGCTGGTTCGTACGATCACGGCGCGCGCCACATCGCCCTTTTTCACCTTCGCGTTGGGAATCGCCTCCTTGACCGCCACGACGATTATGTCGCCCACGCTCGCATAACGGCGCCGCGAGCCGCCGAGCACCTTGATACACATCACCTTGCGCGCACCCGAATTGTCCGCCACGCCCAATACCGTCCGCGTCTGCACCATGGCTTAAGTTCCCGCCCTCTGTTGAACCGCCGTTATCTGGCCGCTCGCGCTATCACGCGGCTGACGCGCCAGCGCTTATCGCGCGACAACGGACGCGACTCGATGATGAGAACGCGATCGCCCTCATGGCAATCGTCACGCTCGTCATGCGCCATGAAACGCGTACGCTGTTTGATCCGTTTGCCATAGAGCGGATGTTGCACCAAGCGATCGACCTGGACCACCACGGTCTTGGCCATCCTGGCGGAGACCACCGTGCCTTCGCGCCGTTTAACCCGCTGCCGCATCGCCCACCTGCTTGTCACCGGCTTTAGCCATCTGTCCGAGCAACGTCATGATACGCGCCAACTCCTTACGCGCCTTGCGATAGTTGCCGGGATTATCCAATTGGTTAGTGCGCAGTTTGAGCCGCAGGCGGAAAATCTCCTCGCGCGTTTCGCGTTCTTTGATCCGCAAATCGGCCATGCTCATCTGTCTGAGTTCGTCAAGCTCCAAAGGCCTCGGCCTCCCGTTCCACGACCACGGTTTTGACTGGCAACTTGTGCGCCGCCAAACGCATCGCCTCAAGTGCGGTAGCGCGGTCAACGCCTTCCATCTCGAACAGGATACGGCCGGGCCGCACCCGCGCGACCCATCCTTCAGGCGAACCTTTGCCCTTGCCCATCCGCGTTTCGGCCGGTTTCTTGGTAAACGGCTTGTCCGGAAACACGCGAATCCAGACGCGTCCACCGCGCTTGATATGGCGCGTCAAGGCGATACGAGCCGCTTCGAGAGCGCGCGTATCCACCCGGCAGGTCTCGACGCTTTTGAGTCCGTAATCACCAAAGGCAAGTTCGAGGCCACGACTATCCGCACCGCGCAGCCGCCCTTTTTGAATCTTCCTATATTTAACTTTCTTCGGTGACAGCATCGCAATTCACTGTTGTTGGGCTGGTCCGCCGGCGCGCTTGGCCGCTTCTTCCTGCCGCGTGAGGATTTCGCCGCGAAAAATCCAGGCTTTGACTCCGATGACTCCGTAGGTGGTTTTGGCTTCGGCAAAACCGTAAGCGACATCGGCCCGCAGCGTCTGCAGTGGCACCCGTCCTTCGCGGTACCATTCGGTGCGTGCGATTTCGGCGCCGCCCAAACGCCCCGCGACCTGAACTCTGACGCCCTGCGCCCCCATCCGCATCGCGCGCAGCACGGCTTCCTTCATCGCGCGGCGAAAAGCCACGCGTCGCTCCAATTGCAACGCGATATTCTCGGCCACCAACTGCGGATCGAGGTCGGGGCGGCGCACTTCGTGAATATTGATGAAGGCATCCTTGCCTTTCATCATTTTGGCAATGTCGCCCTTGAGCTTGTCGATCTCGACCCCTTTTTTGCCAATCACGATACCCGGACGCGCGGTATGAATATTAATTTTGGCTTTGTTGGCCATGCGCTCGATTTCCACGCGCGAAATCCCGGCATGGTAGAGGCGGCGCTTGATAAAATCACGCAGCCTCAAATCCTCATGCAAAAGCGCGGTGTAGCCGTGGCTCGCGTACCATTTCGAATCCCAGCCCTCGATAATCCCTAAGCGCAAACCGCGCGGATGTGTTTTCTGGCCCATGGAAGTTTCAGGTCTCCTGTTCGTCGACCACCACGGTCACATGGCTGGTGCGTTTGAGAATCGGCGTGGCATGCATATGCGCGCGCTGCATCGAACGTTTCCAAGTCGGACCGGTATCGGCGGTGACGCGCTTGACGTACAGCCGATCCTCGTCGATGTTCTGCTGGTCACGCGCGTTGGCCACCGCCGCTAACAAGGTCTTGGATATTACCTTGGCGCCTTTCTTTGCCGTAAATTCCAGAATTGAAAGCGCCTCTTCAATTTTCTTGCCGGTCACGAGCGCGCATACCAGCCGCATTTTCTGCGCTGAGATTCGTACATAACGGGTTCGCGCTAAACTTTCCATCGCCAATCTCTATCCCTGCCGATGAGCTGTGTTAGGCGCTGCGTGGCGCCGCACCCTTCACTTCCCCTTTGCGGTCACCCGCATGGCCGTGGAAGGTCCGTGTCGGCGAGAATTCACCCAGCTTATGGCCCACCATATTTTCGGTGCAGTAGACCGGAACAAACTTGTGTCCGTTATGTACGGCGAAAGTCAGCCCAATCATATCCGGCACGATCATCGAGCGGCGCGACCATGTGCGGATAATCCGCTTATCACCGGCCGCATTGGCCGCCTCGACCTTTTTTTGCAAATGGGTGTCGACGAAAGGACCTTTTTTCAGCGACCTCGCCATTTATTCCTCAAGCTCCGTCATCTTAATGCCAGTCCGAGTTGCGCTGCCGGATTAGCCACGTCCGCTACGTTTGCCGCGTGGCCTGTGGCTTACGATATAACGATCAGAAGTCTTTTTGCCGCGCGTTTTATAGCCCTTAGTCGGCATTCCCCACGGCGATTGCGGGTGGTTGCCCTTGGAACGGCCTTCACCGCCACCATGCGGATGGTCAACCGGATTCATCGCGACGCCTCGCACATGCGAGCGCCGGCCCAAATGACGGCTGCGTCCCGCCTTGCCGATCGCGATGTTCTCATGCTCGAGGTTGCCGACCTGACCCACCGTCGCGCGGCAAGCGGCCTGGACCATCCGCTGCTCCCCCGAAGGCAGCTTGAGCAGCGCGAATTTACCCTCTTTGGCCATCAACTGCGCTTGTGTGCCCGCACCACGTGCCAACTGCGCACCCGCGCCGGGCTTGAGCTCGATCGCGTGCACAATCGTTCCGACCGGGATATTGCGCAACGCCAACGCGTTACCGGGTTTGATATCCGCCTCCGCACCGCATTCGATCCGGTCCCCGACCTTAACCCCGCCCGGAGCGAGAATATAGCGCTTGTCACCGTCGGCGTAATGCAGCAAGGCGACATTCGCCGAGCGGTTAGGATCGTATTCGAGCGCCGCAACGGTCGCCGGCACGCCGTCGCGATCGCGCTTGAAATCGATCACGCGCAGACGCCGCTTATGGCCACCGCCACGATGGCGCATCGTCATCCGGCCACGATTATTGCGCCCCCCGGATTTGGTTAGCGGCGCCAGCAACCGTTTTTCAGGAGCCTTGGGTGTCAGCGCGGAAAAATCCGCCATCTGCATAAAGCGTTGACCCGGGGTGCGCGGATTCAATTGAATTACAGCCATCTCTGCCCACCTGCCCGTTCAGACGCCTTCGAAAAACTCGATGCGATCGCCCGCCTTGAGCGTGATATAAGCCTTTTTCCAGTTCGGTCGGTGACCCGCGACACGACCGCGACGGCGCACCTTGCCGAGAAAATTCGAAGTTCGCACCTTGAGCACGGTGACTTTGAACATCTCTTCGACTGCGGTGCGGATCGCATCTTTGCCCGCTTCAGGCCGCACGCGGAAAACCACCTGGTTGGCTTGCTCTCCAACCGCCGTGCCCTTTTCCGTAATCAGCGGCGAGACAATGAGCTGGTCGAGTTTCATTGCGCCTCCGCTCCCAAGCGCGCCTCGATTGCGCGTGCGGTCTTGGCGGTCATCAGCAATTCGTCGTAATTGAGCACATCATAAACGTTGAGACCCGCCAGCGGCAGCACCTTATGCGCTGGCAGATTGCGCGCCGCGCGTAAGAAATCACGGTCGTCTTCTCCCACGACTATCAGCGCATGCTTGAGTCCCAGCGCTTCGAGCGCGGCTTTGGCCAGCTTGGTCTTCGCTTCCTCCAACCGCAGCGCTTCCACCACCACCATCTTGCCCGCCATCGCGCGGTCGGACAGCGCGAGGCTGAGCGCACGTCGCCAGGCCTTTTTCGGCATGTGATAAGAATAGTCGCGCGGCTGCGGTCCGAAGATCGTGCCGCCGTGACGCCATAATGGTGAACGGGTCGAACCCGAACGAGCGCGGCCGGTGCCTTTTTGCCGCCACGGCTTGCGCCCGCCGCCGGAGATCAGACCTCGCGTCTTGGTCGCCGCCGTTCCCGCGCGGCGCCGCGCCAGTTGCATTCTGACCGCTTCATGCAAAAGTGCCGGATTACCCGTACGCCCGAACACCGTCGCCGAGACTTCCAGCTCGCCCGCCCGTTCGCGCGCGGCTGAAAACAACGGCACCCTGATAGCGGCCGCTTGTTCCCGTATCTCGCCGCTTGCGTCCGTCTCAATCATCAGGCCTGCTCCAGCGCCGCGAAGCGCCGTTCGCGCGCCGCATGTTTGACCACTACCAAATTACCGTCCGCGCCTGGCACCGAGCCTGACAGCACGATGGCGTTATCTTCGGTCATGATTTCGACCACCGTCAGATTCAACACGGTGGCTGGCTCGTTGCCCAACTGACCCGCCATCCGTAAACCCTTGCGCACGCGTCCCGGATAGGAGCGATTACCGATCGAACCGCCATGACGAAAATACTCGTGCGTACCACGCGCGTTGGGAAAGCCGGCGAAATGATGGCGCTTGATTACACCTGCATAGCCGCGGCCCTTGGAAACTCCAGAGACGTCAACACTGTCGCCTACCTTGAAAACGTCGGCGACGGTGAGCGCTTGCCCGAGCTTGAGCTCGCCTTCACCACGGCGGTTGAATTCGCGCGTGGCGATTCCCGGCGCGACCTCGGCCTTGGCGAAATGGCCGCGCTGAGCGCCGGTTACACGGGACAGCTTGCGCCGTCCGAACGTCACCTGCACGGCGTCATAGCCGTCGGTGGCGGCGGTCTTGATCTGCGATACCGCGCATGGACCGAGTTCAATCACGGTCACCGCGCCCACCCGTCCAGCCTGATCGCCGAGCTGGGTCATGCCCAGTTTTTTGCCGATAAGTCCGCTAAGCACGCCACTACTCAAGTTTGATTTCGACATCGACGCCGGCCGCCAAATCCAGCTTGCCGAGTGCGTCAATGGTCTGCTGCGTTGGCTCAAGCACGTCAAGCAAGCGCTTATGAGTACGAATCTCGAAATGCTCGCGCGATTTTTTATCCACATGCGGCGAGCGATTTACGGTAAACCGCTCGATTCGGGTCGGCAGTGGAATCGGCCCCGCCACGCGTCCGCCGGTGCGCCGGATCGTATCGACGATCTCACGCACCGACTGATCGAGCAGCCGATAGTCGTACGCCTTTAAGCGTATGCGTATCTTTTCGTTCATCCTGTCAGCCACGTGCCGGACTCCCGCCGCCAATCCTTATGTCCTACTTCAGAATTTTCGAGACTACGCCCGCGCCCACGGTGCGACCGCCTTCACGAATAGCGAAGCGCAGCCCCTGCTCCATCGCCACCGGGGTAATCAACTCGCCCGACACATCGACATTATCGCCCGGCATCACCATCTCGGTGCCTTCCGGCAATGTCACTACCCCAGTCACGTCGGTCGTGCGCAGGTAAAACTGGGGACGGTATCCGTTGAAGAACGGCGTATGACGCCCGCCCTCTTCTTTCGTCAAAACGTAAACCGAACCTTCAAATTTCGTATGCGGAGTAATCGAGCCGGGACGAGCGAGTACTTGTCCGCGTTCGACTTCTTCGCGCTTGACGCCACGCAGCAGGACGCCGATATTGTCGCCCGCCTGCCCTTCGTCGAGAATTTTCCGGAACATTTCAACGCCGGTCACGACGGTTTTGGTGGTATCGCGGAAGCCCACGATTTCGACTTCCTCGCTAACCTTGACCTTGCCACGCTCGACCCGTCCAGTCACCACGGTACCGCGGCCGGAAATCGAAAACACGTCTTCTATTGGCATCAGGAAGGGCTTATCGATTTCGCGCTGCGGCTGCGGCACGTAGCTGTCAACCGCATCCATCAGGTCCAGAATCGGTTTGCAATTGGGGCAGTCGTCCTTACCGCAACCGCATTCCAGCGCTTTCAGCGCGCTGCCGCGAATCACCGGGATATCGTCGCCGGGAAATTCGTATTTCTTGAGCAGGTCGCGTACTTCGAGCTCAACCAGGTCGAGCAGTTCCAGGTCGTCCACCATGTCGACCTTGTTCATGAAGACCACGATTGACGGCACGCCGACTTGACGCGCAAGCAGAATGTGCTCACGGGTCTGTGGCATCGGACCGTCGTTGGCGCCAACCACCAGGATGGCGCCGTCCATCTGCGCCGCGCCGGTGATCATGTTCTTGATATAGTCGGCGTGACCCGGACAATCGACGTGCGCGTAATGACGCTTGGAGGTTTCGTATTCGACGTGCGCGATAGCGATCGTGATCCCGCGTTCACGCTCTTCAGGCGCCTTGTCGATCTGGTCAAACGCGGTGAACTGGGCAAGCTTCTTCGCCGACAGCACGCGTGTGATGGCCGCAGTCAAAGTAGTCTTGCCGTGGTCGATATGGCCAATCGTGCCGACGTTGAGATGAGGCTTGTTTCGCTCGAATTTAGCCTTGCCCATGGTGTGCCCTCCCGGCTCTTTCTCCTTCTCGTCAGGCCCGCGCCCGCGTCTCGGCCGGCTCGCCGGCGCCGCGCGCGGTCAATTCTTCGTAAATCTGCTGAGGTACCTGTTCGTACACCCCAAACTGCATCGTATAGTTGGCGCGGCCCTGGGTGATTGATCGCAGCCGTGTGGCATAGCCAAACATCGCCGCGAGCGGCACGCGTGCGGTAATCACCTGCGCGCCCGCCCGATTCTCCATCTCTTGAATCTTGCCACGGCGGGCGTTCAAGTCGCCGATCACCTCACCCATGAATTCCTGCGGCGTCACCACCTCGACCTCCATCACCGGCTCAAGCAGCACCGCATGAGCGCGCTCGCAGGCCGCCTTGAACGCCATCGAGCCGGCAATCTTAAAAGCCAATTCCGACGAGTCAACTTCGTGATACTTGCCGTCGAGCAACACCGCCTTGAGGTCAACCATCGGATAACCGGCCAGTACGCCGGTCTCCATTGCTTCCTTGACGCCGTCCTCGACCGACGGGATGAAGTTGCGCGGAATTGAACCACCCTTGGTCTCGTCAACGAACTCAAAGCCCGAGCCTTTCGGCAGCGGCTCGATTTTGAGGTCAACCACGCCGAACTGGCCATGACCGCCGCTCTGCCGCACGAATCGTCCTTCCGCCTCCGCGGCGCGACGAATCGTTTCGCGATAAGCGACCTGGGGCTTGCCCACGTTGGCGTCCACTTTAAACTCGCGCAGCATCCGATCGACAATGATTTCCAGATGCAACTCGCCCATTCCGGCGATCAAGGTCTGCGCCGTCTCGCGATTAACGCTTACCCGGAATGACGGGTCTTCCTTGGCCAGCTTGCCCAGTGCCTCGCCCAGTTTCTCCTGATCCGCCTTGGTCTTGGGCTCGATGGCAATTTGAATCACCGGTTCGGGGAACTCGATGGATTCAAGCACGATTGGATGTGCCGGGTCGCACAGGGTATCGCCAGTGGTCGTGTCACGCAATCCCACCGCGCAAATATCACCGGCCAACACCTCGGAAATCTCCTCGCGCTTGTTCGCATGCATCTTGACCAGGCGCCCGATGCGCTCGCGCTTGCCCTTGGTCGAATTAAGCACGGAACTGCCGCTTTCAAGCCGTCCCGAATAGATGCGCAGGAAGGTCAGCGTGCCGATGTATGGGTCGGTCATGATCTTGAAGGCGAGAGCCGCCAACGGCGCATCGTCACGCGGCCATCGCTCTTCCATCTTGTCGCCGCCTTTGCCAACCACTGGCGGCAAATCAAGCGGTGATGGCAGATAGTCAATCACCGCGTCGAGCATCGGTTGCACGCCCTTATTGCGAAACGCGGATCCCAGCAGAACCGGCACCAGCTCGATACTCAGTGTCGCTGTGCGAATCGCACCCTTGATTTGTTCGACCGAAGGCGCACGGCCCTCCAGGTAGAGTTCCATGATCTTTTCGTCATGGTCGGCGAGCGCTTCGATCAGCTTGTCGCGATAACCCGCCGCCTGCTCGCGTATCGCGGCCGGGATTTCCTCTATTCGGAAGGTCGCGCCGAGCCGGTCTTCGTCCCAAATCAAGGCATGTTGTTCGACTAGATCAACCACGCCAGTGAACTTTTCCTCGCTGCCGATGGGGAGTTGCAGCAACAGCGGTTTAGCCTTGAGCTTGTCACGAATTTCATTCACGACACGCTCGAATTCGGCGCCGACCCGGTCCATTTTGTTGATGAATACGATGCGTGGCACGCGATACTTGTCGGCCTGCCGCCACACGGTCTCGGTCTGCGGCTCGACGCCGCCGACCGCGCATAACACAGTCACCGCGCCGTCAAGCACGCGCAGGCTACGCTCGACCTCGATGGTGAAATCGACATGGCCGGGCGTATCGATGATATTGACGCGGTGGTCGCGCCAGAAACAGGTGGTTGCGGCCGAGGTGATCGTGATGCCGCGTTCCTGCTCCTGCACCATCCAGTCCATCGTCGCAGTGCCTTCGTGAACTTCACCGATCTTGTAATTGACCCCAGTGTAGTACAGCACGCGCTCGGTAGTGGTGGTTTTACCGGCATCGATATGAGCCATGATGCCGATATTGCGCACCCGTTCTATGGGAGTCTGACGAGCCATCCGGAAAAACTACTTGTCCTTTACCAGCGATAATGCGCGAAGGCGCGGTTGGCCTCCGCCATTCGATGGGTATCTTCGCGTTTCTTAACCGCGCCGCCCCGATTGGCGGCGGCTTCCATAATTTCGTTGGCCAGCCGGTCGCGCATCGACTTTTCCCCGCGCGCCCGCGCGGCCGTCACCAGCCAGCGCATCGCCAGTGAACTGCGTCGGAGCGGACGCACTTCCACTGGCACCTGGTAATTGGCGCCGCCGACCCGCCGCGAGCGCACTTCCACCGCCGGCCGCACGTTGTCGAGTGCACGTTTGAAGACAGTCAAACCGTCTTCCTTGGTGCGTTCCGCGACCACTTCCAGAGCGTTATAAAGAATCAGTTCGGCGACCGATTTCTTGCCCCTCTCCATCACGACGTTGACAAACTTCGCGACGGTACGGTCGTGGAACTTGGGGTCGGGAACAATCTCCCGCACACGGGCCTGTCCTTTACGCGACATATGCTTACTTCAATCTAGGTATTATTTGGGTTTTTTTGAACCGTATTTGGAGCGGCCTTTGCGGCGGTCCTGCACCCCGATGGAATCGAGTGTGCCGCGGATCACGTGATAGCGCACGCCTGGCAAATCCTTGACACGACCGCCACGAATCAGCACCACGGAATGCTCCTGCAGGTTATGCCCGACCCCAGGGATATAGGTGTTGACCTCATATCCGTTGGAAAGCCTGACACGGGCGACCTTGCGTAAGGCCGAGTTCGGTTTCTTCGGCGTGGTGGTCTTGACCTGCGTGCATACGCCACGCTTTTGCGGCGAGCCCTGCAGCGCCGGCGCGGTCATTTTATAGCGCTTTTTAACACGCGCGTTGCGGATCAATTGATTAATCGTCGGCACGTTCAGACTTCATTCTTCCGGCGGCGCGAAGCCTCGCGGCGTCCAGATGTTGCGGAATCTTCGATTCAAGCCGTTGCGCTCCGTTATTCGCCACGCTCGCGTCCGCGAGCGGCAACTGCGCAAACAAACCCCCCAAGGGCACCTATCACCCTTGGGGGAAATGTTAACTCTTATGGGAATTAGCGCTCTCTGTCAATCTCCAGCCGGGATCGCGACGGTCTCCGGTTTTGCGATCTCGTCTTCCGGCGCCACTCCCTCGACCTTCAACTCCATCCGGTTATACTTGGGCAACCCGGTACCGGCGGGAATCAGCCGTCCCATGATGACGTTTTCCTTGAGTCCGACCAAACGGTCGATTTTGCCGTTGATCGCGGCCTCGGTCAGCACCCGCGTGGTTTCCTGGAACGACGCCGCCGAAATGAAGCTTTCGGTCGACAGCGAGGCTTTAGTAATCCCAAGTAGCAGTGGTTCAGCGATCGCCGGTTCGCCGCCCTTCATCAGAACCCGTCCGTTCTCTTCGTCGAAACGCCACTTTTCGGCCTGGTCGCCGACCAGGAAATCGGTGTCGCCGACCTCCTTGATCCGGACCCGGCGCAACATCTGCCGCACGATCACTTCGATATGCTTGTCGTTGATGCGCACGCCCTGTAGCCGGTAAATCTCTTGGATTTCATCGACCAGGTATTTCGCCAACGCCTTTTCACCCAGGATGGTCAGGATGTCGTGCGGATTCGACGAACCTTCCATCAGTGGTTCGCCCGCGCGAATCATGTCGCCCTCGTGCACGCCGATATGCTTGCCTTTGGCGATTAAGTACTCGCGCGGCTCGCCCACTTCCGGAGTCACCACGACCTTACGTTTGCCCTTGGTGTCCTTGCCGAAGGAAACCTGTCCGTCGATTTCCGAAATGACGGCAAATTCCTTGGGTTTGCGCGCCTCGAACAACTCCGCGACGCGTGGCAGGCCGCCGGTGATGTCTTTGGTCTTGGTGGTTTCGCGCGGGATCTTGGCGATAATGTCGCCGGCGGAAACCGGCACATTTTCCGCCACGTTGATATAGGCGCCGACCGGCAGGAAGTAACGGGCATACAGCTCCCGGTTGGGAATCCGCGCGGTCTTGCCACTCTCATCTTTGATCGAAATGCGCGGGCGCACATCGAGGTCCTTGAATTCGACGATCACGTTGGAGCGCGCGCCGGTACGTTCGTCGACGCGCTCCTCCATGGTCTTGCCTTCAAGAATGTCGCCGTACTTAATCGTACCGCTAACCTCGGTGATAATCGGGGTCGTGTAGGGATCCCATTCCGCGATCAGCTCGCCCGGCTTGACGTGGTCGCCGTCGCCCTTGCGCAACTTGGCGCCGTACACCAGCGGATAGCGCTCACGTTCACGCTCGCGCGCCGGCGCATTGAGCGCGGCTCCCTCGGGGTGGTCTTGAACGGCGACCGCGACTTCACCATGGCGGGACATCACCACCAGACTGCCGTCACGGCTTTGCACTGTTTCGACATGATGCAGGCGGATGACGCCTTCGTTACGCGCCTCCAAGGTGGTCTGCTCGGCGCGCCGGCTGGCCGTGCCACCAATGTGGAACGTCCGCATGGTCAACTGCGTGCCGGGTTCGCCAATCGACTGCGCCGCCATAATCCCGATGGCCTCGCCCATGTTGACTAGATGGCCGCGGCCAAGGTCGCGTCCATAACAGCGCACGCAAACCCCATGGCGTGATTGGCAGGTCAGCACTGAACGAATTTTGACCTTCTCCAGCCCGGCCTCCTCGATCCGCACGACCTTGTCCTCGTCGATCACTTCGTTGGCAAGGACGAGAATTTCATTGGTGTACGGATCGCGTATCTCTTCGAGCGCCACGCGCCCCAGCACGCGGTCACCCAGGCCTTCGATTATTTCGCCTCCCTCGACCAGCGGCGTCATCTCGATACCGTCGAGCGTGCCGCAGTCCTGTTCGGTGATAATCGAGTCCTGGGCAACGTCGACCAGGCGCCGCGTGAGGTAACCCGAGTTGGCGGTCTTGAGTGCGGTATCGGCCAAGCCCTTGCGCGCACCATGAGTCGAGATGAAGTACTGCAACACCGTCAGGCCTTCACGGAAATTGGCGGTGATAGGAGTCTCGATGATTTCGCCCGAAGGCTTTGCCATCAGGCCGCGCAGGCCCGCCAACTGGCGAATCTGCTGCTCGGAACCGCGCGCGCCCGAGTCCGCCATGATGAAGATGGGATTGAACGAGGGACCGGATACATCATTGCCGTCCTTGTCCTTGCCGTAAACCTCCGTCGCCAGCCCCTTGAGCACGGCGCCGCCGATTTCGTCCTGAACCTCGGCCCAGATATCGACGACCTTGTTGTAGCGCTCACCGTCGGTGATAACGCCGTTGTTGTATTGCTTCTGGATCTCGCTGACCTGCTTTTGCGCTTGTTCGAGCAATTGGCCCTTCTGCGGCGGAATCACCATGTCCTTGATCGAGATCGAAATCCCCGCACGCGTGGCGAACTCGAAACCGACGTCCTTCAGCCGGTCGGCGAAAATGACCGTCGCCTTGTTGCCCGCACGCCGATAGACGAGATCAATCAGGTTACCCAACTCCTTCTTCTTCATGGTGCGATTGACTTCGGCAAACGGCACCGTCGAGGGCACGATCTCGTAGAGCAACACGCGTCCGACCGTGGTTTCGACCCGCTCGATAACCGCGCCGTCGTGCGCGCGGCCGTCGCGCTTAGGGAAGGCGGTCCGGCCTTCCTCGTCCTCGTCGGCCAGTTGCGCCGTGCCGCCAGTCGCCATCCGCACCGTGATGCGCGCGTGCAGGTCAACTTCGTCATGGTCATAGGCGATGCGCACCTCGCTGGGACTGGCGAAGAATTTACCCTCGCCACGCGCCAGCGGACGATCACGCGTCATGTAATACAGGCCTAGCACCATGTCCTGTGTCGGCACGATAATCGGCTTGCCGCTGGCTGGGGACAGGATGTTGTTGGTTGACATCATGAGTGCGCGCGACTCAACCTGCGCCTCGATTGACAGCGGGATATGTACCGCCATCTGGTCGCCGTCGAAATCGGCGTTATAGGCGACGCAGACCAGCGGATGTAGCTGAATCGCGCGTCCCTCGATCAATACCGGCTCGAACGCCTGAATCCCCAGCCGATGGAGGGTTGGGGCGCGGTTGAGCAGCACCGGATGTTCCCGGATGACCTCGTCGAGGATATCCCAGACATCCTTGCCCTCTTTCTCGACCATTTTCTTGGCGCTCTTGATAGTCGTGACATAACCCTTTTCTTCCAGCTTGCTGTAGATAAAGGGCTTGAACAGTTCAAGCGCCATCTTCTTGGGCAGACCACACTGATGAAGCCGCAGTTCGGGTCCAACCACGATCACCGAGCGGCCGGAATAATCGACGCGCTTACCCAGGAGATTCTGCCGGAAACGTCCCGATTTGCCCTTGAGCATATCGGAGAGCGATTTCAGCGGCCGCTTAGCCGGACCGGTAATCGCGCGGCCGCGACGGCCGTTATCGAAGAGCGCGTCAACCGCCTCCTGCAGCATCCGCTTCTCGTTGCGCACGATAATATCGGGCGCATTGAGCTCGATAAGCCGTTTTAAACGGTTGTTGCGGTTGATCACGCGGCGGTAGAGATCATTCAAATCCGAAGTCGCGAAACGCCCACCGTCCAAGGGCACCAGCGGCCGCAGGTCGGGCGGAATCACCGGCAGAATCGTCAGGATCATCCATTCCGGCTTGTTGCCCGATTCACGGAAGGCATTGATCACCTTGAGCCGCTTGGCGACCTTTTTGCGTCGCGCCTCACTGGAGGTGGCCTTCATCTCAAGCCGCAATTCTTCAGCAAGCTTGTCCAACTCCAATTGCGAGAGCAACGTGCGGATGGCTTCAGCGCCCATATCCGCCTTGAAGCTTTCACCGTACTGCTCGCGTGCCTCGCGGTACTTGCGCTCGGTCAGCAGTTCCTTGTTCTGCAGCGGCGTTTCACCCGGATCGGTCACGACATAATTCTCGAAGTAGAGAATTTTCTCCAACTCCTTGAGCGTCATGTCGATAAGGGTGCCGATACGCGAGGGCAGCGAACGCAGAAACCAGATGTGCGC
>JBOHWM010000072.1:0-3591 GCA_050736555.1 Binataceae bacterium (SeqCode) | reverse complement strand
GTGTGGACGCGCGACATCAGCCGCGCGCACAAAGTGGCGCGCGCGCTCAAGGCCGGCACGGTCTGGATCAATTGTTACGGCGGGATCGACCCGATCTCGCCCTTCGGCGGTTACAAGCAGTCGGGCCTCGGTCGCGAGTTGGGCAAATACTCGCTCGACCTCTATACCGAGGTCAAATCGGTTTACCTGAAGCTTTAGAAAGCTTGATTGAAACCTGCATGGAGTAAGCGCATGGAACCTACCATATCAACAACATCGGCGGCGCCGCGCATTGAATCGCAAGCGGCGTTGGAGTTTCTAAGGAATTCGCCGAAAAAGCTGCTCGTCGGCGGCAAGTGGATGGCGGCGAAGTCGGGCAAGACTTTCGAGACCATCAATCCCGCCACTGAGGAGGCCCTGGCACTCATCGCGGAGGGCGACAAGGCTGACGTCGATGAGGCGGCCAAGGCGGCGCGCAAGGCGTTCGAAGAGGGCAGATGGCCAAAAATCAGTCCGCATCAGCGCGCTCGCTACCTTTTTAAAATTGCCGACCTTATTGAAAAGCACGCCGACGAGCTGGCCACGCTCGAATCATTGGACAACGGCAAGCCGCTGGCCCAGGCGCGCGCGGTCGATATCCCGGGCTCGGCGGCAACCTTCCGTTACTACGCCGGCTGGACCACCAAGATTTACGGCGAGACCAATCCGTCTGATTCCACGATGTTCAATTACACCCTGCGTGAGCCGCTCGGCATATGCGGCCAGATTATCCCGTGGAATTTTCCGTTGTCGATGGCCTCGTGGAAAATCGCACCGGCACTGGCCTGCGGCAATACGGTTATTTTGAAACCGGCCGAGCAGACTCCATTGACGGCGTTGCGGCTGGGCGAGCTGATACTCGAAGCCGGACTGCCGGACGGCGTGGTCAACATCATCACCGGCTTTGGTCCGGGGGCCGGCAGTGCCATCGCGGAGCACCCGGACATCGACAAGGTCGCTTTTACCGGCTCGACCGAAGTGGGCAAGCTCATCCTGCAAGCCTCGGCCGGCAATCTAAAGCACGTCTCGCTGGAGCTGGGCGGAAAATCGCCCAACATCATTTTTCCTGATGCCGACATGCAACAGGCGGTGTCCAACGCCATGATGGGCGTGTTCTACAACAGCGGACAGGTGTGCGCGGCGGGAACCCGGGTGTTCGTGCAACGCGAGACCTACGATCAGTTCCTTGAACAATTCACCAGGTTCAGTGAAAGCATGACGGTGGGCGACCCATTCGATCCCAAGACCAAGATGGGGCCGCTGGTTTCGCACGAGCAGTTCGAGCGCGTCAAACGCTATCTCGAACTTGGCAAACAAGAGGGCGCCAAGGTCGCCACCGGTGGAGAAACTGGGAATGGCAAGGGCTATTACGTGAAGCCCACAGTGTTCGCCGGCGTCAACAACCACATGCGCATCGCGCGCGAGGAGATTTTCGGACCGGTTGCGGCGGTGATTCCCTTCAAGGACGAAAGCGACGCGGTCTTCCAAGGAAACGACACCCGTTATGGGCTGGCGGCGGCAGTGTGGACGCGCGACATCAGCCGCGCGCACAAAGTGGCGCGCGCGCTCAAGGCCGGCACGGTCTGGATCAACTGCTTCGGCACGGTCGATCCAATCTCGCCGTTTGGCGGCTATAAGCAGTCGGGTTTCGGGCGCGAGTTGGGCAAGCACTCGCTCGAACTTTACACGCAAATCAAGTCGGTCTTCGTTCGACTCTAGCCCCACGGGCTCGCACGATCATGAACGTGGTTCTGGAGTGGTTCAACGATTTGCGCGGGATCTTGGATGATCAGGATCAATTGATCCAGGCGGTGCAGGTCGGCGTGTTTTATACCGCTGTAGAGATTTCCAGCGGGCATACGGGCGTGGCGGTCACGCCACGCCTGATTGAGGGCGGCGGCACCATCAACTCTGTACCGTCGGCTGGCTTCACGATCGGCCGGCATGCCTGGCAACTAGCGGACTTCGCCTTTGCCGAATCACCCCTGTGCCGCGCAATCGGGATTGCCACGCTCAACGCGCTCTCGGCACTCGCGCTCGGCAGAGCAAGCGGCGGCGGCCGTGTCCACGAGGATCTCGATGTGCTCGAAGCGGCGCGTGTGAATGCCACCGATCGAGTTGCCCTCGTGGGAGTGTTCAACTCTCACATCAATGCGCTCAAAGACCGCGTCGTCAATCTGTGCGTAATCGACCGCCATCGGGAAACGCTTAGACCCGAAGACCGGCATCGTTGGATGCCGCTTGAGCGAGCGCCGGAGGTGCTCGCTCAAGCGGACGTCGTCATCATCTCCGCGGCCATGCTGATAGAAGGCGACCTCGATAGCCTGCTCAGTGCCGCGTGCAACGCGAGGAGAGTGATCATCGCCGGTCCGGGAACGCCGCTATGGGGCCGGCCATTCTTCGGACACGGCGTGCATGCGCTCGGCGGAATCCGCATACGCGACAGCGCCGGATTGTTGCGGCTACTCGCCGAAGGCGGTTCCAGTGAGTTCTTCAACCGCGTGGTGGACATGGTGACGGTGATGGCGGACGGACGTCGTGGCAGCGACAAAACCACATAGCCGCGCAGGCCAAGTTCACCTTCGTAAAACTCGTGGAGGTGCTCCAATTATGGATGTTGTTCGTGCGTGGTCATCCGAGCTTCAGCGTATCCTCAATCATGATGTGCAGTTGATTCAAGAAGTGCGGGTCGGCCTGTTCTACACCGCGGTGCAAATTTCGAGCGGCCACGTCGGTGTTGCTTTTACGCCGCGTCAGACGAGAGAAGAAATTCACTCATCGACTGTGCCGGCGGGGCACTTGATTGGAGCGCATGCATGGCAATTTGCCGAGTTCGCTTTTGCGGAGGCTTCGTTACAGCGCGCGATTGGGCTTGCCACCCTCAACGCCCTATCCGAACTAGCTATTATTCACTATGGGCATCCCCGTGGTCGCATTATTCAAGGTCTTGACCTCTCGGAACTAGCCGAAGTGCGAGCGAGTGATCGTGTCGTCGTGGTGGGGGGATCCGTTCCGTTCCTAAAAACGTGCAAAACGCAAGTGGCTAGTCTCTGGATCGTGGACAAGCGTCGCGAGTCATTGAGGCCCGAGGAGCGGCAATTTTGGATGTGGCCGAACCGCACGGTCGAGACCGTCCGTTACGCCGACGTTGTCTTCATCTCCGGCGCGTCCCTGGTTGAGCTTGATATTGATGATCTTCTGAGAGCGGCGGCCGGCGCCCGCCGCGTGCTTCTGGTGGGCCCCACCACGCCCCTGTGGGGCCCACCGTTTTTCGCTCGCGGAGTGCACGCGCTCGTCGGAATGCGCGTGCACGACAGCGCCGGCTTGCTGCGGCTGGTGAGTGAGGGCGGTTGCGACGAACTCTTTGACCAAATGGCCGACAACGTGACGGTGTTGGCGGACGAGCGCTATGACAACGGTCAAGCCGCATAGCCGCTATGTGCTATTAGCACTAGCGGTCTTCGCGCTCTTGGCGGCGCTGTGGGCTGGGCTGCTGCGCTTGGGGTGGAGCCTCCCACCGCTTCAGCCGGGTCTCTACCTAGCCCACGGGCCGCTGATGGTCAGCGGTTTTCT
>JBOHWM010000071.1:0-2849 GCA_050736555.1 Binataceae bacterium (SeqCode) | reverse complement strand
CCTTTATGGCGCGCGACACGCTCATGCGCAAAGGCCTGTACGAGCAGGAGCGCGCGACCCTGGACAACTTCGTGAGTTATCCGGACATTCCGATGGCGCCGCTCAAACGCAACGAGTATATGCATCTGCCGCTGGCCGATTGGGGCGAGCGGCTCAAACGCGGCGCGCCCTACCTGGCCGACTATCTGCGCAACTGTAAATACGGGCCGTACTGGGAACGGACCGATCTGCGTAAACGCTTCGACCAGGTAAACGCGCCGATGCTGCACGTCGGCTCATGGTATGACGTTTTTCAATACGACACGCTGACCATGTACAGCGGAATTCGCCAGCATGCGCGCGATGAGCAGACGCGGCAGCGACAACGGCTCGTGATGGGTCCGTGGGCGCATCTGCTGCCCTATTCCGTGCCGACGTCGAAAGGTACTGGCGATATCGATTTCGGCGAGGAAGCGAAAATCGAATTGCACGCGCTGCAACTGCGATGGTTCGATCATTTGCTCAAGCGCATGGACAACGGAATTTTGGAACAGCCGCCGGTGCGGATTTTCGTCATCGGCGATAATCGTTGGCGAGATGAGAACGAATGGCCGCTGGCTCGCACCAGGTACACGGAGGTCTATCTTCATAGCCGTGGTCATGCCAATTCGCTGAGCGGAGACGGCGTGCTCTCGTTCGATCAGCCGGCTGAAGAAACGCCCGATCGCTACAATTATGACCCGAATGATCCGGTGCCAACTCGCGGCGGCAACACCTTGGGAATACGCTCCGGCGTTTTCGATCAGAGCGAAATCGAAAAGCGCGCGGACGTGCTCGTATATACCGGCCCCGTGCTTGAGCATGATTTGGAGGTCACCGGGCCGGTCTCGATGCGATTATTCGCCGCCTCGTCGGCGCCTGACACTGATTTTACCGCAAAGCTGGTGGACGTTGGGGA
The DNA here is from genome assembly GCA_050736555.1 of Binataceae bacterium (SeqCode). Classification (GTDB taxonomy): domain Bacteria; phylum Desulfobacterota; class Binatia; order Binatales; family Binataceae; genus JBOHWJ01. The sequence continues at coordinate 1,912 of JBOHWM010000071.1, read as the reverse complement.
TGGCCGCGCGCAAAACGTGGCGGGTGGAATAATCCGCGCGCGCTTCCGCGAATCACTGTCGGCACCATCTCTGATCACGCCGGATAAGGTCTACGAATACGCGATCGATCTGTGGGCAACCAGCTATGTGTTCAAGGCGGGCCATCGTATCCGGCTTGAACTCTCCTCCAGCAATTTCCCCCATTTCGATCGCAACCCGAATACCGGCCATGATTTCGGTGTCGACGCGGAAACCGCGATGGCGCATCAAACCATATTCCACGACAGCCGCTATCCGTCGCATCTGATACTTCCGGTGATTCCGCGCAACTGACCATATTTACAAGGCGCGTCCGCTCGCGCATAACGATGACTGGCGCGTGGCCGGGCCTTTGCTTGGCCACACGTCCTGCTAATATCTTGCTGCAATGTAGTTGAAGCTCGAACGTCTTACGCCGAATACTGCCGCTTGAATTGGCGCAACCGTGTTTCAAAGTAATCTTTTCAAGTTTTTCGGCCGGGCCCCGTCATGTGCGAAAGTCAATAGTTGGCGGGAGCCGCCGATGCGCCAACTGACCGCGATCGTGTTGGGATTGGCGCTCATCCAGGCGTTACTTTCCGGATGCACCAGCGATCCCGCCCGCGTCGCGATGACGATGCCGCCGGTGCCGGTAAGCGTAGCCGCCGCGATGGAAAAGACGGTGCCGGATCAATTGAAGAATATCGGCACGGTTGAAGCTTACGCGACCGTCAATATCAAATCGCGGGTCGAAGGCCAGCTTATCGCGATCAATTTCCAGGAAGGCGACTTCGTCAAAAAAGGCCAACTGCTGTTTACGCTCGATCCGCGGCCGTTCGAAGCGGCGCTGATGCAAGCGCGGGCCACTTACGCCAAAGATCTTGCCACTGCGCGTCAGGCGCAGACCGACGAACGCCGCTACCGCGTGCTGCTGGAAAACGGTGTTGGCTCCCGCGAGCAATACGATCAAGCCAACGCGACCGCGCAGAGCCTGACGGCGAATGTGGCGGCTGACAAGGCCGCGGTGCGCACCGCCGAGTTGAATCTCGAATACTCGGGAATTCACTCCCTGATCGATGGGCGCACAGGCAATCTGCAGGTCCATATCGGCGACATGATCAAGCCCGACAGCGACACCCCGATGGTGGTGATCAACCAGATTGAGCCGATCTACGTCGATTTCAATATTCCCGAAAAAGATCTTCCCGAGGTTCGCCGTTACATGGAATCGCGCACGCTGCGGGTGAAAGCGATGGCGGCGGGCGAAGATGAACCCGAACAAGGCACGCTCAGCTTCATTGATAATTCCGTCGACACCACCACCGGAACCATCCTGTTGAAAGGCACCTTCCAGAATAGCGGCCGGCGTTTGTGGCCGGGCCAATTCGTCAACGCGACGCTCACTCTCCGAGATATACCGGATGCGATACTGGTGCCCTCCGTGGCTGTGCAATCCGGCCAGGACGGCACCTTTGTTTACGTGGTCGGCCACGACCTGAAGGTGGCGGCGCGGCCGGTGATCGCGGGCGCGCGGATCGGCAAATTAACCATTATCGAAAGTGGCTTGAGCAAGGGTGAGCAAGTGGTCGTCGACGGGCAGTTGCGCCTGGCACCAGGGGCGACGGTAAGAATCAAACCGGCGCTTGCCATCGCCACGGCCGGTGGCAGATCGTAATGAACCTGGCCGAGCCCTTCATCCGCCGTCCGGTGATGACCACGCTGGTGTCGTTGGCCATCATCATTTTCGGACTGGCGAGCTACAAGTTCCTGCCCGTCAGTGACCTGCCCAACGTGGACTTTCCCACGATCCTGGTCACCGCCACTCTGCCCGGGGCCAGTCCGCGGACGATGGCTTCGTCGATTGCGACGCCGCTCGAGCATGAATTCTCGACCATCGACGGTCTCGAGCAGATG
>JBOHWM010000070.1:0-5150 GCA_050736555.1 Binataceae bacterium (SeqCode) | reverse complement strand
CTGTTGATCCGCGGCGACCGGCGCTCCAGCCTCAATCGCTTCCGGCGCGAAATTCTCGATTCCCCCGCGCTAGGCCCGCTGCGCGATCACCTCGGAATGCGCTTCGATCGTTATGTCGAAGAGAAAGTCGCGGTGGTCGCAGGCGATATCACCGAGCCGGGGCTTCTCACCGATGATGCCGAAATGCTCGGTCATGGAGCGCTCGATGCGGTCATTCATTGCGCCGGGCTGGTCAATTTCGAGGCGTCGTTGGAAAAGGCGCTTTCCATCAATACGGTCGGGGTCGCCAATGTGATCGAATTCTGCCGCCAGCGCGGCGCCGCTATGATTCACGTCTCAACCTGTTATGCGGCCGGAGTCGCCGAAGGCCACCGTTTTGAGGACGACATTCCCATTGATTGGTCGCCGGGCGGACGACGTGGCTTCAACCTTCAACGCGAAATCCGCGATGCCCTTGCCGCGGTTCATCGCCTCGAAGCGGAATCGCATGATCAGGCGCGTCAGGCGGAGCTGAGCGGCGACGACGATCACGACGACGGTGACAGCCGTGAGCCGGTCTCGGAGGCACGCCGCAAGCGATGGCTGGAGGAACGGCTCAAGGAGGTCGGACGCGAACGTGCTCTCAGTTGGGGATGGCCCAACACTTACAGTTACACCAAGAGCCTGGGCGAGCAACTTGTGCTCGTGGCGCGCGATTCACTCAATGTCAGCGTGGCACGGCCGTCGGTTATCGAAAGTGCGCTCAACGACCCGGTTCCGGGCTGGAACCAGGGTGTCAACACCAGTGCGCCATTAACTTATCTGGCGGGGCGTGGCTATCGCTTTTATCCAGCCAAGCCCGACTTGGTGCTCGACGTCATTCCGGTTGATCTGGCGGCGCACGCGCTGATTCCAATCCTGGCGGCGGTGCTATTGAAGCGGCATGCGCCCATCTATCAGCTTTGCACCTCGGACGTTAATCCGCTGCCGATGCGCCGATTGGTGGAACTGACCGCGCTCAGCAACCGCCGGCAAAACCGCAAAGGCGACGGTGGTCCGCTGGGCAAGCTCGGTCCGCATCTGGAAGCCGTGGTGGTGTCACAGGATACCTATGAACTGGTAAGCCACACGCTTCCCGCCTTGCTCAAGCGCACGGCGACGCTCTCGCGCACGCTCATGGGCGAGAACTCGCAGGGTGCGCGGCGTTTCGAGCAGCGTATCGTCAAACTATGCGAAACTACCGAGCTCGCGCGCTCGATGGTCGAAGTGTATCGGCCGTATATCCAGGAACTCGTCTATACATTCCACGGCGCTAATATCCGTGGGCTGTACGGCGCGCTGGCCGCTTCGGACGCCGCACTCCATCCGTTCCATCCGGAGTTGATCGACTGGAACGACTACTGGATGAACGTCCATCTGCCGGGATTGAGACGGCATATCTTCGGGTCGCTCGAATTGCACACGCGCAGCCGTCCGCGCGGACTCCGCCGTCATAGGACGCTGACCGAAATGCTCGACCGCGCGGCCGAAGACCATGGCGCGAAACCAGCGTTGAGCGTGCGCAAGCCCTCGGGTCAGCGTACTTCGATTAGTTATCGCGAGTTACGTGACAGCGCTCATCGCGCCGGTCTGCATTTGCGCACGCGTGGCGTCAAACCGGGAGATAGAGTGCTGCTCATCGGCGAGAACTCACCCGATTGGGTCCAGGCTTATTTTGCAATCCTATATGCGGGCGCGATCGCGGTGCCGTTGGACCATCTGATTTCGAACGACGAACTCGCCTCCATTTGCCGAATCGCGGAACCGAAAGCGGCGCTACTTTCCGCGGCCTGCGGGCACCGCCTCGGTACGGGTGTGAAAGATGCGGCGGGCAATATTCTCGAGCTCGAGCTAGGTGAATTGCAGCGGCCGTTCGTTTTGCGTTCCAAGGCGACGACGCCGGTCACTATCGACCGCAAGACGGTCGCGTCAATTGTCTTCACCTCAGGCACTACCGGCGTGCCCAAAGGGGTGATGCTCACGCACGGGAACTTCACCGCCGAAGTAATGATGCTGAGCCGGGTCTTCGCACTCGACAGCAACGATATCGTGCTGTCGCTTTTGCCGCTCCATCATACTTTTGAGTTCACCTGCGGGATGCTCCTGCCGCTGGCGAGCGGCGCTAACATCGTCTACCCGCGCGGAGTTGACGCCGCCAGCCTGGCGCGGACGCTCGCCGACGTGCGTCCAACCGCGTTGATTGGCGTGCCGGCGCTGTGGGAAGCGGTGCATCGGCGCATCATGGACGAAGTCGAGGCGCGCGGACCGTTTTTCCAGGCCGGCTTCGAGCGGTTGCGTGACCTCAACCGGCGGCTCGACCGCGATTTGCATTTGAATTTAGGCACGTTGATTTTCCGCCCCGCGCATACCGCGCTGGGCGGCCGTCTGCGCCTGGCCGTGAGCGGTGGCGCCGCGCTGCCGCAAAGAGTCGCCGGCTTTTTCAACGACATCGGAATCCGTCTGCTAGAAGGCTACGGACTGACTGAATCCGCGCCGGTGCTGAGTGTCGCACGGCCCGAGGAGCCGCTGGCCGCCGGTTCGGTCGGAAAGCCGTTGGCGGGCGTCGAAGTAAAACTGGCCAGCACCGAGGAGGGCGGCGTCGGTGAGATAATTGCCCACGGGCCCAACGTGATGGCGGGCTATTACCGCAATCAGGCGGCCACTGACGAGATGCTCAAGGACGGCTGGCTGCATACCGGCGATCTCGGTCGCTTCGATGCCGAAGGACGGCTGTATATCGTCGGGCGCGCCAAGGACGTGATCGTCGATTCGGGCGGCAACAATATCTATATCGACGAACTCGAAGAGGCCTACGGCCATTCGCCCTACGTCAAGGAATTCGCGGTAGTCGGTTTGAAGGTCGCCCAGAGCGAGCAAGTTGCCGCGCTGGTGGTTCCCGCCTACGCTCGCGGAGAGAGCCGGCGCACGGTCGAAGACAAGCTACGCGCGCATTTCGACAAAGTCAGCGCCGGCTTGAATCCCCACAAGCGCATTCGCATCCTGCGTTTCACCGATGGCGAATTGCCGCGGACGCGAACGCGCAAGATCAAGCGTGCGGAAGTCACCGAGACGCTGCGGCGGATGGTCGAGCGCAGCGTCAGCGAACAAGCCACCGTCAGCGCGGAAATCGAACCATGGCTGGCCCAGGCGTTGGGCCAGGTCACCAGCGGCTCGGTCAGTATCACGCCGGCGACGCGGTTGATCGAAGACCTGGGACTCGATTCGCTTGCTCTGGCGGAACTGGGTGAACATATCGCGGTCAAGACTGGACGCGAGTTAAGCGCGGAGGACTTGTCCGACGTGCGCACGGTCGACGATCTGCAGCGGATCGTTGGCCAGGAGCAGAAGCGCCCGCATCTCCCATCTTATGCGCGCTTTGCGCGGCCCTTCACACCAACATTGCCCTCGCCGCTCCAGCGCATCGGCGAACGCACCTTTCGACGCTCGATGAGCATGGCGTTCGACAATTGGCTCAAGCCACGTATCATGGGACGCGGCAATATTCCCGCCAATCGCAACGTGCTGGTGGTGGCCAATCATGCAAGCCACGTTGACTTCGGGCTGGTCGCGCATGCGCTCGGTCCGATGGGGCGTGAGTTGGTGGTATTGGCGGCCAAGGACTATTTCTTCAACAACGGCATCCGGCGTTTCGTCGCGACCAACTTCACTAGGCTGATTCCATTCGACCGCGAGCGTGCGCAACTCGAATCACTCGAAGATGCGTTAAGCGAACTGGCCGCCGGACGCAGCGTTCTGATGTTCCCCGAAGGTACGCGTTCACCCGATGGTGCCGTACACGAGTTTCGCAGCGGAGTCGGCTATCTCGCTTTGCATGGCGGCTGCGACGTATTGCCGATTCACATCGCGGGCACGTACGACGTGCTCGGTAAGGGCGGCCTGATTCCTCATCGTGCACCGGTCGAATTGCGCATCGGACGGGTCATCACATATGCGGAATTACGAGCCTTGGCGGCCGATTCGGAAGGCGCCGGTGCGTACCGCAAGCTCGCCGAGCAAATGCGTCATACGGTGATTGGACTGGCGCAAGCCCGCACGCCGCGCCGTCTGGCGTTCGTGAAGACAGGGAACACCGGGGCGTTGACGGAGGCCGAAGCTTGCGACAACGCCGTTCAGCGCAAAAACCTGCCGATGCGGGGCTCCAGGCATCGAGCCAAAGGCTGAGCGCGCGCCCAGGCTTGCCGAGAAACCGGGATTGATCGCTGGCCGCCAGGACAAAGGCGGGCGTGGCGACACAGCCACTTTTTCCTCGGAAACGGCGCCTATATAATTTGCCCACGGCCCGAGCATAGCGGGGCGGGCGGAGAATGTGATGGTTGCTTCCACTGCAGTAAGAATTATTCCGTTGGGTGGGCTCGGTGAGATCGGGCTCAACCTGATGGTGATTGAATGTGGACAAAGCGCCATCATTATCGATGCCGGCGTCATGTTTCCCGAGGAACGGACCTTCGGCGCCGGTTTGTTTATCCCGGAATTGCGCTATCTCGAGGGTAGCCGCCTCAAAATTGAAGGTGTGGTTCTCACGCATGCGCACGAGGACCATATCGGCGCCCTGCCCTTTTTATTACGACGATTTCCGGCGACCGTATATGGCAGTGAGGTGACTCTCGCGTTCGCTCGTCGTGCGCTATCGGAAGACGGTTCTTTGGGTGCCGCCGAGATGAAAGAGATGGAACCGGGGCGCCGCTTCTCACTGGGGCCGTTTGAACTGGAGCCCGTTCGCGTGACTCATTCAACCCCTGATTCGATGGCGCTCGCGATTCGTACGCCGGCCGGCCTTATCGTTCACAGCGGCGATTTCAAAATCGACCCGGCACCGGTTGACGGTCAGTTATTCGACAGCGCGCGTTTCGCGCACCTGGGAACGGAAGGCGTTGATCTTTTGCTTTCAGATTCCACCAACGTCGAGCGCGCGGGATGGTCCGCCTCCGAGACTTCGCTCAAGCCGGTACTGCGAGACTTGATCGGACGTACCAAGGGCAAGTTCTTCCTTTCGTCTTTTTCCTCGCATCTCCATCGTATCAAGCAATTGACGGATGTGGCCCGCGAAACCGGCCGTTACGTGGTGCCACTCGGACGCCGCATGGCTGAAAGCGTGCGGCTTGGAACGGAAG
>JBOHWM010000069.1:0-3303 GCA_050736555.1 Binataceae bacterium (SeqCode) | reverse complement strand
AACCATATGTGGGCGATCAATACGCCGCCGGCCAAGCTGGTCGGACTCGGCTCTTACCAGATGACCAGCTATGTGCCGAGCCAGATGATCGCGTTCAAACGAAATCCTAATTACTGGATGAAGGACCCGCATGGAGGCGAGCTGCCGCGCCTGCATGGCGAACGGCTGTTGATCGTGCAGGATCAGAACGCTCAGTACATGCGCTTTTTGGCGGGTCAACTGGATGTTTACAATCCGCGGCCGGAGGAAGTTGCGACTCTACGCGATAAAGCGGCGGCGATGAAGATTAAGCTCGCCAAGGTCGGTATCGACACCGGTTCGCTATTCTTCGCCTTCAATCGCAACCCGCGCCACTACATTCACAATGGTCACACCGACCCGCGTTACCGATGGTTCACCGATATCAACTTCATGCGCGCGATGGCCCATCTGGTCGACAAGCGCGCGATGATAAACTTGTGTTTCTTTGGCCTCGGCGAGCCTGCCATCTCCGATATCTCGCCAGCCAACAAGGTCTTTCACAATCCGAACCTGAAGGATTATACGTACGATCCGGCGCTGGCGCGGCGCATTCTCGATGAGGCCGGATACAAAATGTTGCGCCCGGGCGTGCGCGGCGATCCCCAGGGTCATCCGCTGATTTTCAATCTCACGACCAACACCGGCCAGTCGGTGCGCGATGAAATGTGCGCGATTTTTAAGCAGGACCTGGCCAACCTCGGTATCCAGGTGAACTATCGGCCGCTGGAATTCACCACCCTGGTCGAAAAGCTCGATACCACGTTTGATTGGGATTGCGTGCTGATTGGTTTTACCGGCACGATCGAGCCTAATAATGGCGCCGATTTTCTGCGTTCTTCCGGAACATTGCATCTATGGGATCCCAGCGAGAAGCGGCCGGCGACGCCGTGGGAAGCTGAAATCGATCATTTGCTTGAGCAAGGCACGATGGTGATGTCGCCGGAGCGGCGCGCCCCCTATTACTGGAAAATTCAGCAGATTCTCCACGATCAATTGCCGATCATCGAGACCGTCCGCCAGATTCGTTACGTGGCATATAAGCAAAGCCTGGAAAACTACGACCCCACGGTATGGGGCCTTTATCAGCCCGAGTACATCGAATTCCGCTGAATACGGCCGCCGCGCCGCGCGTCAAGCTGATTTACCATGGCACGTTTTCTCATCCGCCGAATGCTCAACATGATCCCGCTGATCATCGGCATCACCTTATTATCATTCGCGGTGATGTCGCTGGCGCCCGGCAACTTCCTGTCGAATCTAAAGCTCAATCCGCAGATCTCACCACAAGTGATCAAGAGCATGGAGGCGGAGTTTGGCCTGAACCAGCCGTTCCTGATGCGCTATTTCCACTGGCTATGGCAGGTACTCCATCTGAATTTGGGCATTTCGCTGACCTATCGCGTGAGTGTGACCGGGCTCATCGCCGCGCGCGCCATGAACACGATTATTCTGTCCGCCGCCAGCATGGTGCTGGCGTGGATTGTCGCGATTCCCATCGGCATCATCGTCGCGGTCAATCGCAATTCGATTTGGGATCGCGTGCTCTCCTTTTTGGCTTTCTTCGGCATGTCGGTGCCGAATTTTTTCCTGGCCTTTTTGCTGATGTATCTGGCCCTGCGCACCGGATGGTTCCCTGTCGGCGGCACCTATTCGGTCGATTACGCCAGCCTCAGCGCGATGAGCAAGATTGCCGATCGCATCAATCATCTAATCTTGCCGGTAATCGTGCTCGGCACGGCCAGTATGGCGTCGCTGATGCGGTTGATGCGTTCGCAAATACTGGAAGTGAGGAATGCGGAATTCGTGCGGACCGCGCGCGCCAAGGGCCTGCCCGAGCGCATCGTGATCTACAAGCATGTGTTGCGCAACGCACTCAATCCGTTCGTCACGATGGCCGGATATGCGTTGGGCGACCTGCTTGGTGGAGCGGCATTGGTCGAAGCGGTCATGAATCTGCAGGGGCTGGGATTGTTGCTGCTCGACGCGGTGCGCTCGCTGGACATCTACCTGGTGATGGGGTCGGTCCTGATGGGCACGGTGCTGCTGCTGGTGGGCAATCTGCTTGCGGACGTGGCGCTGGTTGCGGTCGATCCGCGCGTTGACTTCTCGTCGCTGGGATCGCAATGAGCGCGCCCGCCCCGATTCGGGTCTATGATGCCGCCGCGCTTGCGGAAGTACGCCGGCGCAAATTTTTCCTTGTGCGCTGGTCCCGCGCGGTGGCGACGGAATGGCGCGCGGCAACCTGGGCGGCGCGCTTATCGGCGTTGTGTCTGCTCGTGTTTTATTTCCTGGTGGTGGCATCGCCCTTTGTCGCGTCGTACGACCCGACCTATCAGTATCGCGACTTGCCTGATTGTCCGCCGATGCCTCTTCATCTGAGTCCACCGTCCGCATGGTCGCACGGTTTCTTTTACGCTTATCCGATGAAGATGACGGACCCGGTGTCGCGCAGTTACGTCGAAGATCGCAGCCATGTCATCTACGTGCGCTTTTTCCATCGCGGCCATCTGCTTACCAGCGACTCCGCCGCCACACCTTGGTTCATGATGGGCAGTGATGGACTCGGCCGCGACCTTTTCTCGCGCATCGTGTATGGCGCGCGCGTGAGCATGAACGTGGGTTTGATCGGCGTGTTGATCAGCTTTTCGCTCGGGATCGGAGTGGGCGCGTTTTCCGGCTACGTCGGCGGCGCCGTGGATAATCTGATCATGCGCTGGACTGAGATCGAGATGTCACTACCGGCCTTTTATTTTCTCTTGGCGCTGGCCGCGATCATTCCGTCCGGCGTTAATACGGTCGTGACCTTTTTCCTGATCGTCGCGATCATGAGCTTTATCGGATGGGCCGGCTTCGCGCGCGTGATTCGCGGCATGTCGGCTTCGATCCGTTCGGTCCCCTATGTCGAGGCCGCGCGCGCGCTCGGTGCATCGCGCGGGCGGATGCTGTTGCGCCATGTGATACCGTCCGTGATGGGTTACGCTATCGTGGCCGCCACTCTGTCCATTCCGGGCTACATTTTGGGTGAAAGCGCACTCTCGCTGTTGGGCCTGGGTATTCAGGAACCGGCCTCGAGTTGGGGCAATCTGCTCGCCGCCGCGCAGGATCCGCAAAGCCTCGCGCGCTATCCCTGGATTCTCATCCCGGGCGTTTTCATTTTCCTCGCCGTTATGTCGTTCAATTTCCTGGGCGATTACCTGCGCGACCGGCTCGATCCTGGCAGCGCCGGCTGACCGGTCTCCGCTTTACAGAGGAACCGCGCAGGCGCTAATCCTCGGGCATAAC
>JBOHWM010000068.1:0-7847 GCA_050736555.1 Binataceae bacterium (SeqCode) | reverse complement strand
ATTCGGCGTCGCGATAAAAGCTGAAAATGAGAATCTGCTTCTCACCAGGCGACATCCCGCTCAAGTCCATCGAACCACGCTCACCCCCGCCCACATCCATTTGGTTGGTCATTGCTGTCATATTCTGTTGTACGCGCCAGTTGATATGTGCAAGCGATTGGCAACGGCCGGCATACGAGCAGTCCCAATTGAATTATTTGAATCATCCGGATGGGTCAAGCTAAGGTCAAGCGGCCACGCCCTTGCCTTAAGTGCGCCGCATTGTACAAATACGCGCATCAGGGTGGGTTTTATAATCGGGCCCGCCGCTGGTTTAAGGTAGTGAAGCGACCAATTCGGTTCTGCAAGAATGAGCACATCACCTGACGCATATTGGCTCGCACTTAGGCGGGTGCACGGAGTCGGGCCGCGTAGCTGCCGTTTGCTGATCGAACGCTTTGGCTCCCCCGAACAGGTGTTTGCCGCTGACGAGCGTGCGATTGCCGCCTGCGGCATTCCCCGGCCCGCCGCACACAATATCAAGGAATTCAAGGAGTTCGAGCCGGTCGAGAAGGAACTCTGCGAACTGCCTCGCCTCGATGCGCGCTTGGTTCGCTGGACCGACGACGAATATCCAACAAATTTGCGCCACATCGCCGATCCGCCGCCCTTTTTCTTTCTTCGGGGGACGTTGGCTAACGATCCAAAATGCGTGGCGGTGGTGGGTGCACGCGCCGCCAGCGACGCCGGCCGCCGGATGGCATCGCGGCTGGGGCTCGAACTGGCAGCCAAGGGCTTTACTGTAGTGAGCGGCCTGGCGCGCGGCATCGACTCCGAGGCGCATCAGGGCGCACTGGATGCGGATGGGCGAACGGTTGCGGTCTTGGGCTGCGGCATCGACGTGATCTATCCACCGGAAAACCGCAAGCTGGCCGAGAACATCATCGCCGGAGGCGGGGCTTTGCTGTCGGAATTGCCAGTGGGAACACCGCCGGTGGCCGAGAATTTTCCCGCCCGCAACCGACTCATCTCGGGGTTATGCCTGGGTGTGGTGATTGTCGAGGCGGCCGAGAAGAGCGGCTCTTTGATTACTGCCCGCATGGCCTTGGAACAGGACCGCCAGGTTTTCGCGGTTCCAGGCAGCCCCTTGACTGGCAAGACTCGGGGCAGCAATCGTCTTTTAAGGGAAGGGGCGCGCCTGGTTGAATGTGTCGAGGATGTAATCGAAGAATTGGCTCCGCAATTGGTCGGTGCCGAGGGTTTCGCCTTTGTTGAAAACGGCGGCACGCCGAACAATGCCCAAAGATTCAGCCGCCCGGACGTAAGCGGAACGTCGGATTCGGTTCAAGATGAAGCCAAACTGCTTCTTAAACAGCTAAGAGGTGCCGAAAAGCTTCATATCGATTCGATCATCGAAAGCTCAGGACTCAACACTCAAACCGTGCTTAGGCTATTATTGGAGCTTGAGCTAAAGGGTGTGGTAACCCAACATCCTGGAAAGCTCTTCTCGCTATCCCGATCGGCCTCATAGCCGCGGCATTGAGGCAAGGGGCTCACGAGTGGCAAAGAACCTGATAATTGTAGAATCACCGGCCAAGGCCAAAACCATCAAACGCTATCTCGGCGCCGAATTCCAGGTCAGTCCGTCCGTTGGCCACGTGGTGGATCTGCCCAAAAGCAGGCTCGGGGTTGACGTCAAGGATGACTTCAAGCCCGAGTATCTCGTCATCCCGGCTAAGATTAAGGTGATCGAAGGGATTCGCTCCGCTGCCAGGAACAAGCGCAACATCTATCTGGCCACCGACCCCGACCGTGAGGGAGAAGCGATCGCTTGGCATATTGCGGAACGCCTCGGCAAGGTGGATGGCGACGTCCATCGCGTGCTGCTGCATGAAATTACCGAAAAAGCGGTTAGGCAGGCAGTAGCCAATCCGGCTCAACTTAATCGACCGCTGTTCGAAGCCCAGCAGGCGCGTCGCGTGCTGGATCGTCTGGTGGGCTATCAAGTGAGCCCGCTGCTCTGGGAAAAGGTTAAGCGTGGCTTGAGCGCCGGCCGCGTGCAATCCGTTGCCCTCAGGATCATTGTCGAGCGCGAAGATGAGCGGGAGAAGTTCCGGGCTGAAGAATACTGGACGCTCGACGCCAATCTGGAGGGCAAGAATCCGCCTCCCTTCAAGGCCCGGCTCTACAGTTTCAGGCGGCAACGCATCGATAATAAAGCCTACAAGCTGCCCGAAGGCGAAGCGCGCTCCATCATGGCGGCTTGCGAAGCGCTGCCGTTCATCGTTCGCAAAATCGAACGAAAAGAGGTGCGTCGCAGTCCGGCTCCTCCGTTCATCACCTCGCGCCTGCAGCAGGAGGCCTCGCGCAAGCTTTATTTCTCACCCTCGCGCACGATGAAAATCGCGCAACGGCTGTACGAAGGCGTCGAGTTGGGCGATGAGGGCGCAATCGGCCTTATCACTTATATGAGGACCGATTCGCCACGCGTATCCGACGATGCGTTGGCGGCGGTGCGCGATCATATTGGAAAGCGTTATGGCAAGGATTATCTGCCGGCCAGGCCCAATAGCTACCGTTCCGGCAAGTCCGCGCAAGAGGCGCACGAGGCGATTCGCCCGACCGCGCTCGAACGCGACCCTGAAGCGCTGGCCCGCTATTTAGGCAAAGACGAGTTGGCGCTTTATACCCTAATTTTCAACCGTTTCGTTTCGAGTCAGATGAATCCGGCGGTTTACGACCGCACCACTGTTGATATCGAGGTGCCGGGCTCGGCTGCCGCTGCGGGCAATGGCCACGCCAAATCCGCTGATGAACGCCGTTCAAACGCGGATAATCCGGCTGATGCGATCTTTCGCGCCACCGGCCAGGTGATGAAGTTCGACGGCTTTATGCGGGTCTATATGGAAGGTCAGGACGACGTCGCGCCCGACGAGGACGAAGCGGCGACTCTGCCGCAGCTTAATGAAGGCGAACGGCTGAAGCTCCTCGATCCGCCGTTTGACGTCCAGCAGCATTTTACGCAACCGGCGCCGCGGTTCAGTCAGGCCACGCTGATCAAGGAATTGGAGGAGAAAGGGATCGGGCGTCCGTCCACTTACGCTTCGATCATGACGAGTATCCTGACACGCGAATATGTCGAAGAGGACAACAGCAAGCGCCTGCGGCCGACAACCTTGGGCCGTATCGTATGCGACCTGCTGGTCAAGGCGTTTCCGGATATCCTCGAAGTCGGTTTTACCGCCCAGATGGAGGAGAAACTCGATAAAGTCGAAGAGGGCAGTGAGAACTGGGTCAAAACGCTCAGACAATTCTACGGTCCGTTTGAAAAGAGCTTGGGCGAGGCAAAGAAAAAGATGCCTGCGGTCAAGCGCACCGGGCTGCTGACCGGACTCAAATGCGAACTCGACGGCGGCGACATGGTGATAAAATGGGGACGCAACGGCGAGTTCCTGGCTTGCTCGAATTATCCCAAATGCACCAACACCAAGGAGTTCATCCGCGACGACCAGGGTAAGATCATACCGCAGGAAGCGGCTGCACCTGCCGTCAGCGATGAGGTATGTGAGAAATGCGGACGCCCGATGGTGCGGCGGCGTTCCCGTTTTGGTGAATTCCTGGGATGCTCCGGGTATCCGGAATGCGACGGGATAAAACGGCTGAAATCCGAACCGGTGCACACGGGCGTGGCTTGTCCTGATTGTAAGGAAGGTGAAATTCTCGAACGCCGCAGCCGCCGGGGGAAACTATTCTTCGGATGTGGCCGTTATCCCAAGTGCAAGTTTGCCAGTTGGGACCGTCCGGTGCCGCGTCCGTGTCCGCAATGCGGGTCGTCCTACCTGGTGGAGAAGGTGACCAAGCGCGAAGGGGCGCGTTGGTTATGCCCAAACAAGGAATGCGGTTACCAGGTCCCAGTTGAAACTCCGGCCGCGGCGCCAAATCCTGAAGCGCCGCCGGCGAATGCCTGAGCTGGCGTTCAGGTGGGGATCGAAATCGAAGCCGGCGCGGAAGTGACGTTGGCTGATTCGATGCCGGTTGGCTTCTCCATTTACATCGAGGGTGAAAAGCGGCACGATTTCCGCCCTGATGCCGGCGATTCGGAATGGCTGAAATTGTAAACGTCGTGGGTGGCGGCTTGGCGGGCAGCGAAGCGGCCTGGCAGCTGGCCTGCCGTGGCTTGGATGTGCGTTTGTTCGAGATGCGCCCGGTGCGCATGACCGATGCGCATCGCACGGCCTTCTTCGCCGAGTTGGTATGCTCGAATTCGCTGCGCAACGCCTCTTTGGAAACCGCCGTGGGCGTGCTCAAGGAAGAAATGCGACGGCTCGGTTCCTTGATCGTTGCGGCGGCCTATAACGCCGCCGTTCCCGCCGGCTCGGCGCTTGCCGTTGATCGGGATGATTTCGCCGGCGCGATTACTGCAGCGCTATCGGCGCATCCTAGGATTGAAATCGTGCGGGAGGAGGTCACCGAATTGCCCGCCGGACCGACAATCGTGGCAACCGGCCCGCTCACTAGTGCCGCTTTGGGCGCGGCTCTGAATGCCCTCATCGGCGAGCGCCACCTGTACTTCTATGATGCTATCGCGCCGATCGTGAGCGCCGAATCAATCGACCTGGAGATAGCCTTTCGCGCTTCGCGCTATGGCAAGGGCGGTGACGACTATCTCAACTGCCCAATGGACGAGGCGCAGTACGGCAATTTTGTTGCCGCTCTGATCGGTGCCGAAAAGGTCGGCCTTCATCCGTTTGAAAAGCCGGTGTATTTCGAGGGCTGTATGCCGATTGAGGAGATGGCGCGGCGAGGGCCGCTTACGCTCGCCTTCGGGCCGATGCGCCCGGTGGGATTGACTGATCCACGTGGCGGCCGGCGGCCCTTCGCGGTGGTGCAATTGCGCCAGGATGATCGTGAAGGACGGCTCTACAACATGGTTGGCTTCCAGACCAAGATGACGTATGGTGAGCAACGCCGCGTGCTCCGGATGATTCCGGGGCTTCATCATGCCGAGTTCGTGCGGCTGGGCTCGTTGCATCGCAACACCTTTATCGACTCGCCACGCGTGCTATCGCCAACATTGCAGTTGCGTTCGCGCCCCGACCTTTTCCTGGCCGGCCAGATGATCGGCGTGGAAGGCTATGTGGAATCGGCCGCGATGGGCTTGCTGGCGGGCCTGAATGCGGCGCGTATGGCGGATGGTACGACGTTGGTGGCGCCGCCACGAGAAACGGCGTTGGGCTCGCTGGTCGCTTATATCACAGATACCAGCCGTCAGGATTTCCAGCCGATGAATGCCAATTACGGACTGATGCCGCCGCTAACGAGCGCGGCACGTGGACGCCAAAAGAAGGTTGAAATTGGACAACGAGCCTTGCGGCTTTTCGAACAATGGCGTGTTGATCATGATTTGGAATCGGCATGCCAAGGGAGCCTTGACGTTCTGGAGGAAGCTCCGGCTCGTTGACACCGAACATCCGCGCCATGCTTTCTTAGACCTCGTCGATGATATTTGCTGCGCTTGACGTTGGGACGAATACCACCCTGATGCTGGTGGCGGAGGCCGAAAACAATGCGGTCCATCCGCTTGCGGAAATGTCGAGAATTACACGGCTCGGCCGTGGGGTGGATTCGAATCACATGCTTGACGCGACCGCTGCCGCACGCACGGCCGATGCCATCACCGACTTCGCTCAACGGGCGCGCGAGCTTGGCGCGCGAAAATTTCTCAGCGCCGCCACTTCCGCCTTGCGTGACGCTGGCAATGGCGCTGAATTCGTCGCGGAAGTGAAACGACGCGCCGGTCTTAACCTGGAGATAATTTCCGGCGAGACCGAAGCCGAACTGTGCCATCTCGCGGCAATCAAGGGGCTCGAACTTGAGCTCGCCGCAAAAATGCTGATCGTCGATATCGGGGGCGGCTCAACCGAGTTGATTCGCTGCGAGCCCGGACGCAAGGTTGACCTGACGAGTCCCCAAATCGGTTCGGTGCGGTTAAGCGAACGCCTCGTCCATCATGATCCGCCGAGCGCGCGCGAAGGCGCGGAATTGCGCGTTACCATCGATCAGTCGTTACGCGATATGCAGTGGGACTTCGAGCCCGACGTGATGGTCGGTATCGCCGGCACGGTTGTTACCGTTTGTGCGGTTGCGCTCGGGCTCGCCAGCTACGATGCAAAAATTGTCCATGGCCATCACCTGCCACAATCGGAAGTTCTGCGGGTGCTCGCACGTTTCGGCGCGGTCACTCTCGAAGAACGGCGGGAAATTCCTGGTTTGGAAGAGGGCAGGGCGGACGTTATATTTGCCGGCACCGCGATCCTGGAGCGCGTGATGGGGCACTTCGACATGTCCGAGGTTATCGTCAGCGACCAAGGCGTGCGCTGGGGACTAGTGTGGCGCGCGCTTGAAAGCCTTCAAAGCCATGACCAAAGCTGAACTGATCGAGTCGGTCGCCCGTTCCACGCGTCAGCCGAAAAACGTCGTGGCAATGACGCTCGAGTTGGCGTTTGAGCAGATTTCCCGGGCGATCCGCCGGGACAAACGTTTTTGGATACCGGGCTTCGGTACTTTTTCGGTGCGGCGCCGTCGTGCGCGGCCCGGGTTCAACCCCCGCACGAATACCGCAATGACAATCCCGGCTTCGCGCACTGTGGGGTTTCGACCCGCTCCAAAGCTGAAGAAGGGCCTCTGACGGCGTCAAAACAAATCTCAGCGGAGATTCCGCGTCACCTTATCGCGTCGCGGCGGGAAAATCGCGACGCGCTAGCAGCCGCTCGGGGATGGCTGCCTTGCGTGATCCTGATTGTCGCGGTCGCGATCGGCGCTTACCTGCGCTTTGCAAATCTTAACGCAGGCGAAATGTCCGCCGATGAAGGCGCATCGTGGGCGGCCGCGTCGGCATCATCAGCCGGCGAGGTGCTGAGGCTCCATCAGCGGCTCAACCCGGCGGATATCGGCCTGCCCGATCTCGTACTCCACGGATGGATCGACGCATGCGGCGATAGTTTGGCCGCGATGCGCTCGCTTTCGGCGCTGCTTGGCACCTTCGCGATCGTGCTGGTCTTCGTCGTCACGCGTGAAGTGCAAGCTGCGGCGCGTGACGATGCCGTTGCGGAGTTGCACGGCGATAGGGGTGGCAGCGAAGCAGTTACCGCACGAGGGCAATCCGCGTCCGAGCGTGACCTGATTGCTGCCACTGCCGCACTGATTTTTGCCGTCAACCTGGTGACCATCAAGTACTCGCGGCAGATGCGTATGTACCCGCTGATGCTGTTGGCAGTGCTGGCGCAGTTCGCATGTTTTATTCGCGCAGCGCGGCGCGGTGGATGGCGCAGTTATGCCGGCGTGACCATCTTTACCGCGATCAGCCTTGCCTCCCATCCGAGCGCGATTTTCGCGTTCACAAGTGAAGGTTTATGGGTCTACTACTGCCTGTGGCGCGCACGCCTGAAAGTTCATCAAGCGCTACCGCGGGCGATCAAATTGGCGGGAGCGGTGGTGCTCGGAGTGGTTTTGCTCGCGCCCGCTATGCCGGCGCTGATTGGCGCGACGTCTCATGCCGCCGCGCATGGCGCGCTGAATTGGATAACGCGCCCACCGTGGTGGGAGCCAGTTGCGCTGTTCAATAAAGGCACCGGCAGTTTCGGCTTTCCAATCCTGGCACTGCTGGCGATCGCTGGAGCTATCGGTGCGTGGCGCGGCACCGCCGTGCGCTTTTGTCTTTTGTGGATGTGGGCGCCGCCTGTCGTCGTGCTGCTTTTCTCATACCTCGTGCGGCCCGCGTTTGTGGAGCGCTACCTGTTATCCTCCTTCGTGCCGTTCTTTATTTTGGCGGCGTTCGGGGTATGGGAGATTTCCAATCTGTTGGGACG
>JBOHWM010000067.1:0-9443 GCA_050736555.1 Binataceae bacterium (SeqCode) | reverse complement strand
GCTCACGCGAACCGAATTGTTGGCGTTCTGGAAGAAGACTGAGCCGTAGGCGGGACCGTCAAGCGAAGCGTCATAGCCGGCTTCGATCAACGCCCACGCTTTTTTCTCCTCCTCGACCTTGCACTGGATGAATTCCTTGATATCCGGATGATTGACGTCGAGCACCACCATCTTGGCCGCGCGCCGGGTCTTGCCGCCGGACTTGATCACCCCGGCCGAAGCATCGGCCGCCTTCATGAAGGAGAGCGGGCCCGAAGCGGTGCCGCCCGCCGAGAGCTTCTCGCGGCAGGATCGCACCGCCGAGAGATTGACGCCTGAGCCGGAGCCGCCTTTGAAGATCATGCCTTCATTGCGATACCAGCTCAGGATCGAATCCATGTTGTCCTCGACCCGCAGAATGAAACAGGCCGAGCACTGCGGCTGCGGTTCGATCCCGACGTTGAAATAGACCGGGCTGTTGAAGGCCGCCATCTGGTTGACCAGTAGATGGCTCAGTTCGGCCTTGAAGGTGTCGCGTTCGCTCTCGTTGAGGAAATAGTGCTGCTTCTCACCCCATCCCACCACCGTATCGACCACACGGCTGACAAGCTGGCGCACGCTGGTCTCGCGGCGCGGGCTGTTGAGCGGTCCGCGGAAGTAGTTGGAGACGACCACGTTGGTCGCGGTTTGGGACCATGCGCGCGGGACTTCGACCTCGGCCTGTTGAAAGACTACGCGGCCGTCCTCGCCCGAAATCACGGCCGAGCGTCGATCCCATTCGATTTGGCTCATCGGATCGACGCCAGGCCGGGTGAAATAACGTTCGAGCGCCACGCCGGCGCTTTTTTTGGCGCTTTCAGATTTTACTTGGATTTCTGGTTTTTCCACGCTCTGCGCCATCGCTAGCCCCCGCACCGTTTTACCCCGAGGGAGTCTCCGCACAAGCTACGATTGTCATTCTGAACGCAGTTTGCGAAGTGAAGAATCTCGGAAAATGGGCTTAAAGGATTTTCGGGATTCTTCGCTGCGCTCAGAATGACAGAGGAAACTCCTGTGCAAGATTCCCTAATGCCCTCTGCGCTTCAAATAATCCGACAGCGAATTGGACCTAGTCCTTTGAAGAAGCGTTTCCAATTTTGCGTCGCCTCGGACCTCCCGTCCAAAATTCGGCCCGTATTCACGCCTCAGAGTGCCAACCTTGGTATTGCCATTTTTCCTGCGGATCTCGCCGTTGTTATCGCGGTCGCGATTATCCAGTCCCTTTGACATTGACCAATTTCCTGTTACGAAGCTCACGTTACTCAAAATACCGTTCGTCTTTATGAAACTAGTCCAAGCTCCAAAAGCCGACGTCCCATGGCATCTACCGAGACGTCAAAAAGCTCACAAAGAGGAGCAAACTGTGGACCTCCGAAGCTTTTGGCGCGCGCAAAGAGGGATGAACGGTCAAGCTGGGGCATACAAGCAAGCTCCCGAGGTGTGAGCTTGCGACCTGTACCAACAGCTAAGTTATGCGCGATATTGTCATTTTCCAGGCAACTCTCTATTGATCCGCCAAAGCGCCTGTTCGCAGCCTCTCTCGCAATGGGTTCGGGCATCAGCAAATTAGCAGCGAACTCCTCAGCTTCTCGCTCGGCATGCATCTTTTTCTTCGCAGGAATCGTTTCCCGAAACTGAACAGAGCCGCTGTGGAGCACCCAATGGCCAATTTCATGAGCGATTGTGTATCTCTGTCGCGAAACGGTCGAACCTTCCACAACCACAATTTTTGCCTCTTCCCTATAAAGCGCCCCGGGGACCTTCTCATCAATTTCGATCTGGCGGTGATCGCCTCGTAAGCCTCGAACATCAGCAACCTTCTCGATCCTTAATCCAAAGAGAGAAGCAACTTTATGAACGTCAAGCAACTTTATGAACGTCAATTGGCAGCAGCGACAGTAGAGACAAGTTAGGTCCTGATTCCTGCGCCTGAAGCATCCGATGCACATCGTTTGCCTCCTGCGACATTCTTGGCCTAAGTAGAATCAACTCGCCCATACTGCACTCAGCTTAGTCTCCGCTCCCCGCCACATACGGCCCATTGGGCCTCTTCGATGCTCTCGAATTATTACCCGGGTAATGGCATTGTCAAGGACCGCACCGCTATATGTTGTATACAGGCGTCTGTGGATAACAATATATCATACTGTTCATAACGTTTCAGCAAATCTTCGTGTGAATTAGACATCGTCGATGACTGCTTTCTCATATTATTAGCGTCACTCATATCATCCGATACCACGCGGATTCACTTCACGTCGGTTAATCGAGCTTCAAAAGAAAATACTGAACAGCATGGGCGGTATTAAGATGAGGTGTGAAGGTGACCCACAACGGTCCAGTATTTTCGTATGCGCGCCCAAAAGGTTATGGTGGACAAATCATGGCGCCGGGATCGAGAAAAGCTCCCGAACGGATCGGCGAGTCGTTGCATACCATGCTCGCGCGTCTCGATACGCGCGGCTATTTTGAAATCTTCCGCCTGGTCCGTGTATGGTCCGAAGTGGTTGGCGAGACGATCGCGCGGCGTACCGAAGTTATCAGCCTCAAGTTCCACACCGCGGTTATCAAGGTTTCGGGCGCGATGTGGATCCAGGAACTCAACCTGATGAAGCCGCAAATCCTGGCGCGCGTGCATGACGCGATGGGTGATGACGCCGTGCGTGATATCCGCTTTGTCGCCGGACGACTGGGCCGCCGCGAAAGGCCGCGTCTGCGCGCCGTTTCCCGCACGCCTCGGCGCGCGATTCAACTGCCTGAAATCAAGGATCCCGAATTGCGAGTCGCCTTCGAGAACTTGATTGAAGCCTGGGGCCGCTCGCCGCGCTGATCTCGTTACAATGAAATGGACTCAGGTCGCTGCCAAGCTTTTGAGGCAAGAGCCCCGGCCTCGAAAGGCGCCGGGGCCCTCGCTTGTGGTCAGTTATTCTAGCGGCGCCGTGATCGTGCAGGCAACGTTCGGTTGTGGATCGCCGAGCTGCGCCAGGAAGGAATTGTAGAACGTCGGCGTAGTCGGACAGTTGCCGCCACAGCCACTAACGATGTATGGCGACGGCTGGATCACCAACGGAGGGTTGGGCGGGACCGCGCCCAGCGCCATCGCGAGCCCATACGTTTCGTCAGAACCATTGTCGATCAGGTTGGCCGCCGGATCGTACAAGCCCGGCACTTCCAGGTCCTGCGGCGTTGCCGCCAGGCCTACCGTATACGCCTCCGCCTGGAGCTCGGGCGAGCTGCTGTTAACGAACGTCAACTGCGACGCGTTCGCCGGGCTGGTCGCCGTTCGAGCCTGCGCGGGTGCGCCCACGCCGCAACCGGTGAAATCAACCGCGCCGCCAGCGCACCACACGCCGCTCAGTTTGACCACGTTATGGATGGGCGCCGTGATCGGCACGACAAAGCAGGCGAAGGCATATTGATCGACGCTGTCGCCATTGTAGTTGCTGACCAAAGGCGCGCTGACGCCGATGATCTGCTTGTCCGGCGCGTTGGGGTCTTCGACCGTGAGATTCACCACTTGCTGCTCATTGCCGCTATTAAACTGGTCGACGAAGGTGAACATGATGGCGGCGTTGGTGTTGGCCTGCGGCGTGGGCGTCGCGGTTGGGCTTGGTGTCGGCGCTGGAGTCGGTGTCGCGGATGCGGCCGTAGGCGTGGGTGTCGAAACCAACGGCGTAGGAGTCGGGGTCGCCGGCGCCGCAGTCGGCGTGGGTGTGGATAGCGCTGGCGTTGGAGTTGAAGTCGGTCGTGCAGTTGGAGTGGGCGTCGCCGCCGGATCGGGCAAGGTCACCGGCCGGTTGCCTTTGGCGCGGCCGCGCAAAACCACATTAAACGCTCGACCGAGGCTGGGCGTAACGGTGATTATACCGGTGTATTTCGCCTGCACGGGCGGATTGAAGTTGACCTGGATGATTACACTTTGATGCGGCGGCAGAGAGAGCGTGACCGCCTGCGATTGAAAGGCGCCAGCGGCTCCGGTCACGATCGCATTGATGGTTTCAGTCGTCGATCGATTAACGATAGTGAACTGTCGGGTTTCGGGTGATGGGTTGGACGCGAGTTGCAGGTTGCCGAAATTGAGCGCGCGCGGCATGGTGTGTAATCCCGGCGCGGCCAATGCCCTTTGCCCAAAGGCGCATAATAGAAGGACTATCGCGGCTGAGCCTATGAGCTTTTTCACTGGTTGCTCCGGTGGCCAATGCGAGGTTTAATTTGTCGGACTTGACGCCGAGCGCGACTCCGCAGATGACCGCGGTTGTAAGGACAAATTACGCGATTCATAGCTTTCTCCCCTTTTTTCGCGATTTTTTTACTTACAAGAGCAAGGAAAGAGCCGAGCTCAGCCACGGGGCGAAGCCTGCGATTACCCTCAGTCTCTTGTTGAATCCATGGCGAGTACGGGTTTTTCTTTGACCCGCGCGGCCATGATTACAACATTCAGACTTTTCTCGATCGTCCGATGACTGAAGCCGGCATCGAGTCGGGCGAGCGAGCGCTTGATATGCTGGCCGCCAGTCCCGCAACCGCGAACCATTTGAGTTATCAGCTCGCGCAATACTTTGTGGCTGAGAATCCGCCAACGCCTTTGGTTGAGCATCTGGCGCGGCGCTATCTCGCAAGTGACGGTGAAATCCGTGCGGTGCTCGAAACCATGTGTCGCGCGCAGAAGGCTGCTCGCGGAAATCGAGCAGGACATGAAAATTGTCGATGCGGGCGCCCCTTTCGCCAATCGGACTCACGGCAGATACTGCTCGTCTCGCCCGCCTGATTGCGCGTGACCCGAGGATTACGCTGGCCTTCATGGCGCTCGGCGGGATGGGATACGCACGTCAGTGAGGGCAACGAGCGCGAGCCTCTCGGCGAAGGTCTGACCGGCTTCGCCAACGCGCTCGGCCCAGCCTATGGCGATACTGAATCATGGTGATTTCAGAGTTCGGCCGCACCGCTCGTGAAAATAGCAACGCCGGCACTGACCATGGACATGGGAACGTCATGTGGATGATGGGTGGGCCGGTGCGCGGGGGCAAGGTCTGGGGTCGCTGGCCGGGTCTTTCGAGCGCGAAGCTCTATCAGGAGCGCGACCTTGACGTCACCGCCGACTTCCGCGATCCGATAGGCGAGGTTCCGCGGCATCATACGGGCTTGAGCGAGACAGCTTGCGCGAATCCTGCCCAACGGCCTCACGCGCTACCGGCAATGTCAGCGGTCTGATCCGCACTTAGCCTTCAACATCGCGAATATCGGCCGGTAATAGGTCTTGTGCGGTGAAATGTCATGCGGGTGCCGGCTCATCGTTGAATCGCCAGCTATCGCGATGCGGAATTCTATTCCTTGATGGTTTGCATCACGCGGCCGCTGGCGGCGTCGCAGATATCCACCTCGACCGGAGTGATCACTTTATGCGCCTCCTTGACCTGCGCGATACCGGCTTTCAAATCGTCCAGGAACTTGGAGGCGGCAAACGGCGGCATCTGGTCCATCGGAAAATTATCCATCATTACTTTCGCCTTGTCCGGCGTGGTCCATTGCACGTTGCGCACCTTGGGTCCGGCAACCGGCAGGCCGCGCAGCATCGCCTCCAGCCCCTGTTGAAAGCTGCCGCCCGTTTCCGCGCCGGTGTTGGTCGGCGGCGCGGCGCTGGATGAAGCCGTCTGCAGGCCACCGCCGTTGCCCTTGAGCGACGCGATCATTTGGTTTACGCGGTCGCGCGCGTTCTGGTCGGGAGCGAGCTTAAGCGCATGTTCAAACTGGGAACGTGCGTTAGCCAGGTCGTTCATCTGCGCATAGGCGATTCCGCAGTTGAAGATCGCCTGGAAAAAATCCGGATGGATGCGCAGCACTTTGCGGTATTGCACTACGGCTTGATCGGCGTTGCCGGTGGAGAGATACATCGTGCCCAAATCGGTACGAACATCAGGATCGTCAGGCTGCTTGCTCAGATAATGCTCGTAGGCCGCGATCGCCTCATCGTACTGCTGATGGTCGAAGTCGATATTGCCGATACCGCGTAGTGCATCGAGATCATCCGGATTGAGCTTTAGTACGTGCGCGTAGGCTTTCTCCGCCTTCGCATAATAGGATGAATCGAACAGAGCGGCGCGCTCACTGACGTCGCCAAAACGGTCCCACGCGGCGGTATCCTTGGGATTTTCGCGCGCCTTGTGCTCGATTTGCACAATCAGGTCGCGCGCCTGTTTGGGCAGTTCGACTTTGGGATGGCCAGGTGGAAGATCACCGCTGGCAACTGAACTGGTTTCCGTTTGCGCCGCCGGCGCCGAAGCCAGCAATCGTTCGCGTCCCGGCAACTGGCGCAAAATCAGGAGCGCGACGGCGACGCCCACCACCACCACTCCGGCCAGCACCGCGATGAACGCTCCGGTTTGCCGTGGCGCGGATGGCGGCGTGGACACGACGGCACGTTCAACGCCGCCCTGGGGCTCCTCGCTGCCGGTGACCGCTTCAACGACGGCCAGACTCTCGCCACATTCGACGCAAAACCGCGCACCGGCGATCACCGGTACTCCGCAATGAGGACAAAACTGCACCATCAAAAATAACGCGCAAGGCGCTGCCGTTGATTCCTGGAAATGATGTCCCGCGCCCGAACACCTTATTCAAAATCCGCTACGCCCGCCAGAAGGCCGATCGGCGGGTCCTCGAAGGGCGCGCCCGTCACCGTGCTGATTCGGTTCCGCAATCTGGCTCGTATTTTGCTTCGGAACCGGACAGACCGACCCGGAGCCCGAACAACGATGCGTACCCTTTCGACCAGCCGCCAATGCGAGCGGCCCCGCAAGTTCAGCCAGGGGAATATAGTCATGGGTACTGTGGATGGCCGCGCCGATTTGCGCCAGGCCGAAGACAGCCTCAACGCGGTGGAACGCGTTTATTGCGACTGGGATACGGCGCTGACTAACAACGACGTGGCTGGGCTGGTGGCACTGTATGCGCGCGGCGCGATTCTCGAAAGCCCGCTCGTACCCTATTTGCTCGGGTCGAAGACCGGCGTGTGTCGGGGTCACGACGAATTGCGGCGGCTGTTCGAGGCTATGATTCAGCGCAAAATGAAGTTCCGCCAGCATTATCGCAGCGGATTTTTCAGCGACGGCCGAACCGTTATCTGGGAATACCCGCACATCAGGCCCGATGGCGAGCAGATGGATTTCGTCGAAGTCGTCGAACTCGAAGACGGCCTTATTCAGCACCATCGCGTGTATTGCGGATGGTTCAGCCTCGAGCTTTTGAGGGGCGACGGATAAATCCGGCCATCGTTGCGCTCGCTTGCGCTTCTAATTTCACTCCAGCCTGGACACGTGGCCGAAGCGCCAGCGACGGCTCAGCCGCGACGCTGGCGAGGCTTGCGGATGATGCTGTATAGTCGCGCCCGTCAACCCACCAAAGGAGAATGCCAGCATGCAGTTGTACAATTCGTTTGGGCCCAATCCACGCGCGATGCGGATGTTCCTCGCGGAAAAAAACCTCACGTTGCCGACGACAGACGTCGACCTGATGAAGGCTGAGAATCGGCGTCCGCCTTATACCGACCGCAACCCGGGAGGCCAGATACCCGCGCTCGAACTGGACAACGGCAAATGCATAGGCGAAACCGTGGCAATTTGGGAATACCTGGAGGAGAAGCACCCCAACCCGCCGTTGATCGGCGCTAACTCTGAGGATCGTGCGGAAACTCGCCAATGGGTGCGGCGCGTCGAGCAGAATATCACCGAGAACATTTACAATGGCTTCCGTTTCAGCGAGGGGCTGGAACTCTTCAAGGATCGCGTACCATGCGAGCCTGACGCCGCGGCGGGGCTGAAACGGATTGCGCAGGCGCGCCTCAAATGGCTCGACGGGCTGCTGGCGGGGCATGACTTTATCGTGTCCAACCGTTTCACGATCGCGGATATCATCCTCTATTGCTGCACGGATTTCTCGGCTGGCGTCGAACAAAAGATCGACCCGTCATTGCGCAACGTTACGGCCTGGTTCCAACGCGTTGACTCGCGCCCGAGCGCCAAGTCGAGCCTTCATCCGGCTTCCGAACAGTTGCACATGAGGGGTTAATCGCGGGCTGTAAAGTTACGGTTTTCGATGGCGACGGAAGAAGAAATCACGCGCCAGCTTACCGCCTTGGCAGGTGCGCGCCTCGATGACCAGCATGCGACGGTGAGTGCGCTCACCGTCCTGCCGGGCCATGCCGGCCAAAGCTACAGCTTCAAGCTTGAAAGACCCGGCGAGCGCGCGCAAAAGCTGGTGCTGCGCCTGGCGCCCGAGGGCGTCCGCAATGTCGGAACCGCCGACGTCGTCCGGCAAGCCAAGGTGATGGAATCGCTGGCGGGAACGCGCGTGCCGGTGCCAGCTATCAAGTGGATGGACGATGATCCGAGGTGGTTCGGACGGCCATTTTTTGTCGCCGATTTTCTCGAAGGCGACAAGCTCGCCTTAGGGGAGAATTCCTATAACGCCGATGAATCCAGCCATTACACGCGTCTGGCTGCCGAAACGCTGGCGGCGCTTCATGCGATCGAATGGCAAACGAGACGTGTGGTCTGGGGCGATCCGTTCACACTTAGCGACGAATTGGCGCGGCTGGATAATTTACTGGATCGGCCGACACTGGATCTCAAGGTGGTCGCACGCGCGCCGGAGTTGCGCGAACGTTTACGCGCTACACTAGCGCCGGCGCCGCGGATTGGATGCGTGCATGGGGACTATCAATGGTCGAATTTTCTGTTTCACGACGGACATCTGGCTGCGGTAATCGATTGGGAACTGTCACAGATTGGCGCGGTGTTGCTCGATCTGGGATGGCTCTGCGTCTTCTCGGACAAAGATAGTTGGGTTGGTACACAACTGGTACCCGAGCATGCTCCGGAGCCAGATGAAATCGCCGACATTTATCGCAAGGCGGTCTCGTATCCCGTCGCGTCGGCCGACCTCAGATGGTTCCGCGCGTTTGCATCGTATCGCTTCGGCGTCATCACCGTGTTCAACCTGATGCTTCATCGCCGCGGCAAACGGTTCGATCCCACTTGGGAGGATATCGCGGTTTCGGCACCCCGTTTGTTCGAACGCGGTCTCGAGTTGATTGCTTGACAAAAGGGGGATTGTGTTCGTCAGGTGCTTAATCCGCAAACATGGCAAGACCGAGGCCGGACTGGCCCGTCACGCTTCAGCGCGGTAATGCGACTTTGATCGTAAAGCAGGTGCGGGCCGAAATCCGCGATGATTGCGAATATCATTTAGGTGAAGCGATTACGGAGAAGTTGCTGGAGCAAGCTGAAAGCGCGATACGGGTGCCGAATTGGAAATACTTCGTTACACCGCCGCGGATTGATCCCGCCTCGCACACCCCCTTTTAGCTCGAACAGATAAACCAGGACCGCTCCTCCGGATTGCGTTTTTCCATAGAGCGGCGCTACCGT
>JBOHWM010000066.1:0-1975 GCA_050736555.1 Binataceae bacterium (SeqCode) | reverse complement strand
GAAGAGTTGCTGACGGAAAGAAGCGTATTGGCCAACGCCACTCGGCTGGCCGCGACCGCGATGGCGGCGGAACAGGCACTCTACGGCGAAGATGCCGCTATCGACACGATTGCCCAGGCCGAGACGCGCCTGGCCGACGCCGCCGTGATCGATCCCAAGCTCAAGGAGCCCTTCGAGATGATCACCAGCGCGCGCGCCAATCTTGAAGAAGCCGCACGCTCGCTGGCCGCTTATGCCAACAAGATCGAAGCCGACCCCGCGCGCCTCGAGCAAGTCGAAGCGCGACTCCAGGAGCTCACGCGCATCAAGCGCAAGTATGGCGGATCACTCGAAGCGGCACTCGAAATTCTGGAAAATTCGCGACGCGAGATTGCCGAGCTCGAAGCGGCGGCGGAAAGCAAAGCCGAGGTGGGGGCGCAATTGGAAAACGCGCTTGACGACCTGCTCGCACTGGCCCGCGTCCTCAGCGAACGGCGCCGCGATCACGCCCCCGCACTCAAGCGCCGTACCGAGGCTGAACTAAAGACCCTTGGCATGCGCAACGCGGCCTTTGAAGCGCGCTTTGCCGAATTGGCCGCGGACGAACGCAGCTTCGCGCGTGCCGGCGTCGCGCTTGGACCGGCCGGTGCCGACAACGTCGAGTTTTACCTCGCACCCAATCTTGGGCAGCCGCCGATGCCGCTGGCAAAGGTTGCGTCGGGCGGCGAATTGTCGCGCGTGATGCTCGCGCTGAAATGCCTGGAGGCGCAGCGTCGCGGCGTCGCGAGCCTGATTTTCGACGAAGTTGACGCGGGTATCGGTGGCGCCGTGGGCGAAATTGTCGGGCGCAAACTCCATCAGCTCGCGCGCTTTCACCAGGTGCTATGTGTGACGCATCTGGCGCAAATAGCGGCCTTTGCCAACAGACATTTCGTGGTCGAGAAGGAGGAACGGCGCGGCGCCACGCGCAGCCTGGTGACAGCGCTCGACGCGCGCGGCCGGCCGTCGGAGATTGCCCGCATGCTGGGTGGAGTGGAAACCAGTGACAAGTTCGTACGCGCGGCATTGGAACTGCTCGAACGCGCCAGCCACTGACTCCTTCAGCCGATCCACCTCGATCATGCGCGTGAGATCGCGCGCGCTTGACGCCACTTGAGCCCCAGCGCTAACGCTGATCTGGAGTGACACTTCCGGAGGTCTACGCGATGATCCCGCAACGAATACTCTCCGCCGACTCTCACGTGGTCGAGCCTGCCGACGTATGGACGGCGCGAATCGACGCGCGTTTCCGCGATCGCGCCCCGCGCATCGTCGGCCAGGTAGGTCATCGCAAGGGTGATTTTTTTGTCGCCGAGGGACTGAGCCCGTTTCCGGTCGCGGCCTTCGCCGTGGCTGGAGTCGATCCCAAAGAGTTTCGCGAAAAGATGCAGGGCGGTTATCCAGGAGTGCGCCCCAGCGCATGGGATCCGCGCGAGCGTATCAAGGACCAGGAACGTGACGGCGTGCGCGGCGAAGTGCTCTATCCAAGTCTCGCGATGCAATTGTTTCAGCTCGAGGATGGCGCTTTGCGCGCGGCCTGTTTTCGCGCTTACAACGACTGGCTCGCCGACTATTGTTCTCACGATTCAAAACGGCTGGCGGGCGTCGCTCTGATCGCCCTGGACGAACCGACGGAAGGCGTGCGCGAGGTTGAGCGCGCGGCGGACAAGGGCTTGCGTGGCGCCATGATCTGGGGCGAACAGCCTGCCGAACGTCCTTACGGCGATCCCGTTTACGACAGCTTCTGGGCCGCGGCGCAGGACCTCGGGATGCCGGTCAGCCTGCACATTTTGACCGAACGCAAGCCGAGCGGCGACCGCTCAACCGGAGTGATGACCTACTATCCGTCGCTCCATCATGGCGTGCAAAAGTCGCTGGCCGGCTTGATTTTTGGCGGCGTGCTTGAGCGTTTTCCGCGGCTGCAGGTGGTGTCGGTGGAAAACGACATCGGCTGGAT
>JBOHWM010000065.1:0-2818 GCA_050736555.1 Binataceae bacterium (SeqCode) | reverse complement strand
GCGCGAGGCGGTGCCGTTTCCGCGCATGATGGAGCGCCTCGAACCCTAACGGCATTCCATGCCGACGGTCGGCAGAGCGCTCGCGTTGCTCGGCATCTCTTGCACGAACGACGTCAGCGTGGCAATGAAAACACCGGGCCCGGCGTCCTACTTCATCCTAACGCACACGGCGGCTCAGGGGTTAGCGATAACGCATGACGCGTCATGCGAGTTTCACCCGTTGAGAAGCCGCCAGCGCCGATCGTCGGAGCAAAACGTGCTATCAGCGGGACAGGCGCATGCGGTCATGCGGAGCGGTGAAATCGAGCGCCGGTCCCTTGGGCACGATACGGGTCGGGTTTATGGTCGGATGGCTCATATAATAGTGACGCTTTATCTGTGTGAGATTCACGGTCCCGGCGACGCCCGATGTTTGGTAAAGGTCACGAGCGTAGCCCCACAGGTTGGGATAATCGATGATCCGGCGCAGATTGCATTTGAAATGGCCGTAATAGACCGCGTCAAAACGCACCAGCGTCGTGAACAGCCGCCAATCCGCCAAGGTGTAACGATCTCCCGCCAGGTAACGCACATGCGCAAGGCGGGTCTCAAGCTTGTCGAGGGTGGCGAAGAGCGCGTCGAAGGACTGCTCGTACGCCTCCTGCGTCGTGGCAAACCCGCATTTGTACACCCCGTTGTTGACGTTGCCGTAAACCGTCGCGTTGATGCGATCGATCTCGTCGCGCAATGCCGCCGGATAGAGATCCAACCCTGCGTCGCCCCATCGATCAAAGGCGCTGTTCAGCATCACGATAATCTCGGATGACTCATTATTGACGATCTTCACGCGCTTTTTATCCCACAACATTGGCACCGTGACGCGTCCCGTATAATCGGGCGCGCCGCGAACGTAAACCTCGTAGAGATATTTTGCGCCGTCGAGATTGTCCGTGGTTGAACCCGGCGTGATCGAACCGTCGGGTGCAGTGAAGGCCCATCCGCGTTCGCCCATGAAAGGATCAACGACGGAAACCGAGATGGCTTCTTCCAGCCGTTTCAGTTTGCGCACGATAAGTGTGCGATGGGCCCACGGACAGGCAAGCGACACATAAAGGTGATAGCGGCCGGGCTCGGCCTCGAAACCACCGCTGCCGGTAGGTCCCGGTTCGCCGTCGCGAGTGACCCAATTGCGAAAGGCGGCGTCGGAGCGTATAAAGTGGCCGCCACTCGCACGCGTATCGTACCACTGATCCTTCCATTCGCCGTTGACCAGAAGCCCCATTAGGTTCTCTCCTCGCATACTCCAATTAATTGTTCACCTTACGGTGCGCGGATGCACGATGCGATTGCGGCGCGCGGCTTGATCAGGGAAGGTTTTAGAATTATGGCTTTCGCACCGCCGCACATCCTCGCATGACTCCGTTAGCAACTATTCGAAAATCCGCCTCAGAGAATTTCGTGATACCGAATCGCCGTTTCGGCATCATCCGCGCGAACAAAGCGCTATTGCCAATTGTCGCAATTCTGTTGGTCGTGCAGCTAATCACCGGTGCCAGCGCGCGCGCCGCAACGAAAACGTTCACGCTGACTGCCGAAGACAAACGCGTCAGTATCGGGCTTGGACTGAGTTATGATGCTTGGACTTTCAGCGGCAGCGTACCCGGTCCGGTGCTGCGCGTACGCCAGGGCGATCAGGTGACGATTCATCTGTTGGATCACACCTCGATGGCACATGGAATCGACACGCATGCGGCGCAAATCGCGCCTGATGCTTTCGCGGCCACCTCGGGCGGCAAGGAACTGACATATTCTTTTCGCGCCGAAGTTCCGGGCGTGTTCGCGTATCATTGCAGTGCCATCCCGATGCTCGTGCATATCGCCAACGGTATGTACGGCATGATGATCGTCGATCCACGCCAAGGATGGCCCAAGGCGCAAGAGGTGATGATTGTGCAAGGCGAGTTTTACGGCACGCCGGACAAAGACGGCCTCGTGGCCGGCGACAGCCGCAAAATGATGGCGGAGCAGGCCGAATTCGTGGTTTTCAATGGTGCCGTCAACAAGTACGTCGACGCGCCTATCACGATCAAAGTTGGCCGGCCGGTCCGGATTTTCTTTGTCAACGCGGGACCGAATCTGAGCTCAACTTTCCACGTGATCGGAGTGATTTTCTCCACCGTGTATCGTGGCGGCAATCCCGCCGACCCGCTTCATGACGTAGTTAGTTTTGACGTTGGCCCCGGCCAGGGCGCGATATTTGAATTCACCGTGCATCAGCCGGGCGACTATACATTTATCGACCATTCCATGGCGCATGTGCTCCGAGGCGCCAAGGGTGTATTTCACGCGGTACCTTGAACTTTGTTTCCGTGGCCTCTCAGGCACTTCCTTTCAGACTGACCGCTTCTGATCCGGCTATGTACAAATTGTATTGCTAAACGCATATACGGGTGTAAATAATCGCACCGTGCAATCGTGTGCGTGGGGATGTAGTGCAGGCGTTCGATTCGAGCTTAGTATTATCGCCGCATTATGCGCGACAGTTCTTGCGGGCATTAGCAGCGCCTCTTTTGGACAATCTTGTCTAGGGTACGAGAAGATCAGACCCGCTCCCGGCGGCGTCAGTGGCGAAAACGAGCAATTAACACCCGAACTGAAGAGCAATCTGCCCAGCTCTCTCGACGAGTTTCCGGTGCGAATCCGCGTTGGACCGGCTGCCACCTACGAATAGATCTCCGCCGCTTTCGAATGCAGGTAATCAATCCGTGGTTTTTGTCACCGTGCGGCCGACGATGATCTCGTCCACGAGGCCGTATTCCTTGGCCTGTTCGGCGCTGAG
>JBOHWM010000064.1:0-4478 GCA_050736555.1 Binataceae bacterium (SeqCode) | reverse complement strand
TGGGCTCGTCGAGCAGCAGGCAATTGTTCCGATGCGCCAGGACTTTGGACAGGGCCAATCGCGCCCGCTAGCCGCCTGAAAGCACGCCAGCGCGCTTTTGCACGTCGTCACCGGAAAACAGCATCGCGCCCAGGAGATTACGGATTTCCGTCGTCGTCATCCCCTCGGCCGCCTTGCTCAACTCGTCAAGTACGGTGTTTTCGTAATCCAGCGTCTCGGCCAGATTTTGTGCGAAGTATCCGATCTCGACGTGCTCGCCGGTCGCGCGTGTGCCCGCGGTGAGGTCATCAACCCCGGCAAGGAGCCGCATCAGAGTTGACTTGCCTGCGCCGTTGGGTCCGACCAGGGCGACTCTCATGCCGCGCTCAATTTCCAGATCGATGCCGTCATAGACGGTGAGATCACCGTAGCGCTTGACGGCGCCCCGCAGTTCGACCACCCGGCGCGCGCTCCTGGCGCATGAGGGAAACGCGATCGCGGGCGGCTTTTCAATTCCCGCCGGCGGCTCCCGCCGCTCGACTTTTTCGAGCTGCTTTATCCGGCTCTGCACCAGCTTGGCCTTGCTCGCCTGATAGCGGAAGCGGCTGATGAAGGCTTCCATATGCTCGATTTCAGCGCGCTGTTTTTGATAAGCCGCGAGTTCCGCCGCAAAGCGCACTTCGCGCGCCTCCAAATAGGCGGAATAGTTGCCGTGGTATTCGGTCAAGGTGCCGCGTGCCATTTCGACCGTGCGCCGAGTCACACGGTCGAGAAAATAACGGTCATGCGAAACCAGGATGATGCCGCCGCGGTAGCTGGCGAAGAAATCCTCCAACCAGTTGCGCGCTTCGATATCAAGATGGTTGGTGGGCTCGTCGAGCATCAGGAATTCGGGCGCCTGCAACAAGAGCTTGGCTAGCGCGACCCGCATCCGGATGCCGCCGGAGAATTCGGCCACGTCACGGTTAAGATCAGCCTCGCTGAAACCGAGGCCGAACAGCACCGCGGTGGCGCGGCTCTCCGCGGTATAGAAATCGTGGCGTTCGAGCTCGCTCAGCACGTCACCCAGTTCAGTCAGCGCGGCGTCATGTTCAGGGCCCTCGTGACAACCAGTCAAGATCTCTTCGAGCTCGAGCCTGCGGTGATCAAGAGCACGCATTTCCGCCAACGCCGAGAGCGTCTCCTCAAGCGTCGAGCGTCCTCCCATCTCGGGCGATTCCTGCGTCAGATAACCAACAGTTGTGCGTTGCGGACGGCTGATACGTCCGGCGTCAGGTTCGATCAAGCCGGCGATCATCCGCAGCAGAGTCGATTTGCCCGCACCGTTGAGACCGACCAGCCCGATCCGGCCGTCATCCGGCATCGACCAACTGACACCGTCGAAGATCGCACGGCCGCCGTAGAATTTGGAAAGCTTGTCGAGCGTTAGCACTGTGATTCGCAAATCGTGCGCGACCGCGGGCGGCGCGCAGCGGTTTAAACATTCTATCCTACCGGCCCGCCTTCAAAGGCGCTAGCGTCAGGCGGAAAGCGCAACCACAATTCGAATTCACATTTTCATTGCATCTGGCCTTGCATCGCGAGCGCTCTTAATCTCTGAACGCACCTCGCGGACTCGTTAGCTCGGCTTCACTGCGTTCCGCCTAGTTCCAACCGCCGGTATGGAATTCCGCGAGTCGCATCAAAGCGGACATCCGCCTAAAATTTGAATGGCTTGCCCGACGTGAGGGAGGGGATCCGATGGCGGCGATTCGCGACGGCGACCGAGTCTTGGTCATCGACCGCAAGTTGTTCAAGGACGACAACACGCGGCTCTTTATCGGTGTGGTCGAGGAGTACGACCAAGGCGCAATCCGTGCGCGCGGCGTGCCATTTCATATCAGTCCTTATGAGGTCTCGGGGGCTGAACGCCACGGCGAGGAGCGGGTACGGCTCATCTCGATACTGGCGGGCGACCTGATCTATGTGCTGCCACGCGAACTCGAGGTGAATAAGCTCCAACTGCGGCGTTCGCCGAAGTCGCTGATGCTCACCGATGGCGAGGGCATCTCGCTCGATTTGAGCGAATGGCTGCTGCGCGCCTGACCCAATAGGCGGAACGCGTGATTCCGAATGCAACTCGCGGACTCGCCTGCCTCGCTTCGCCTTCGGCTACGCTAGTGTCATGAAATCGATGATCGCGCCGACGGTGGCCTCGGGGTTATCCAGCGGCACATGATGATAGGCGTCTGGGATTTCCTTCAAAATGGCCCCTGAGATCATTCGACACAGGCGGATTGCGGCTACGCGGCTCAATAGCGCGCTATGTTCGCCACGTAGAATCAGAACCGGTAACCGCACCCGCCTCAAGGGCGGCTTGCGCATCTCGCCAAACTTCGGCCGCCATATCCGTGTCTTCGGATCAAAACGAAAAACCCAGTTGCCGTTAGGCAGTTGCTCGGCACCTTTGAGCGCCAGTTCCGCCAAAGCCACGTCGCTCAAATTATGACCGGGTGGAGAAAGCCGAAAGCGCCGCACCAGTTCTTCCGGCCGCGCGAATTCCGGACGCGGACCACCCTGATTGCGCCGCTTCCATCGCCACATCAGACGGGTCTTGAGCGGTGGCCGTCCATGAGGCGCGTCGATGATCACCATCGCGCTCAACAGATGCGGTTGCTCGACCGCGATGCGCTGGGAGATTTCGCCGCTCATGGAATGGCCGACCAGCAGAACAGGCCGGCCGATGTGTTCCTGGATAAATGCGCAGATGTCAGCTTTGTAGACTAGCGGCCCGTAGTTAGGTGGATCGGCCCATTGACTGAGACCGTGACCACGATGGTCCAGCGCAAGAACCTGTCCAAAGGCGGTCAGCCGTGGCGCCACCTGGTCCCACCAATGTGCGTGGGCCGAGCCGCCATGCAGCAACAGGATAGTGCGCTTTTCCGCATCGCCACCCCAATCCAGATAATGAAGCTTAAGGCCGTTGACCTGGGCGAACCCGCTGGTCGGCTCCGATTGCGCGGTAGCCACTTGCTCGTGTTGCATAGAGTCAAGTTAATTGAGCGAGTGGTTTGAGAAAAGCAATCAAGCTTGAAGGCCGCCGTAATACTGGCGGCGGGCTACCCTCGCATGGTAACAACCCATTTCGGTGTGCCGCGTGATTCGGGCACGCCTCAAGGAGAATTGGATGGGCTCAAGGCTTGCCGGCAAAAATGCTCTGATAACAGGTGGCGCCAGCGGTATCGGCCGCGCCACCGCGCTACTGTTCGCACAAGAGGGAGCCAACGTATGCGTCGCTGACCGGCAACTGTCAGCGGCCGAGCAGACGGCGGCTGAAGTACGCAAGCTCGGACGCCAGGCGCTTACCGTCGAAGTCGATGTCAGCGATCCGGCCGGCGCCGACGCCATGGTGGCGCGCACGCTTGAATTGGGCGGTCTCGACGTGGTGCTCGCGGCGGCTGGCGTCTCGTATGCCAATTACGGTACGGATGAGCCCGCGAAATACAAGCTGCTGCACGAAAAGACTTTCGAAGAATACCGGCGCGTGCTGGAAATCAACCTCGACGGTGTCTTCCTGACCTGCACCGCGGTCGCCCGCCAGATGGTCAAGGCGGGACGCGGCGGCCGGATCATCGCGATCTCGTCAGGCGCGGCCAAGATTCCGATCAAAGGGTCCGGCGAGTATTGCGTGAGCAAGGCGGGTGTTTGGATGTTGATGAAGTGCATGGCCCTGGAATTGGGCAAGTTCGGCATCACCGCCAACGCGATCGGGCCCGGCGTCATCGACACGCCAATGACCAAGGAATTACAGCAGGGCGGTCGTATCGAGCGGATGGTCGGCCACGTGCCACTCGGCCGGCTGGGACAGCCGCGCGATGTGGCTAACACGGCGCTGTTTTTGGCTAGCGACGAAGGCGCTTACTTCACCGGCTCGATTCTCCATCCCGATGGCGGCATCATCATGCAATGAGGTCGCGAATCCCCGCTCCGCGCTTTCGTTGGCGTTACATAGCGGCGACCGTTCATGCAAGCGAAAGCGAGTTACGCGAGCGCTCTTCCGACCGTCGGCATGGAATGCCGTGGTTGCGCCTGCTGCCTAAATTTTCGCTCGCGCTGTTGCTGGTCCTCATGATGGCCGCGGCGCCGTCGGTCTACGCACAAGAGCAGGGCGGTGACCAATCGCAATCAATGCCTGGTGGGAACAATCAGAACGGCGCTGGAAACGGCTCCGGTCAGATACGCATCCCGGAACCGGTCACTGCTTCATTGATGGCGGCGCCGCCGTATGGGATTGCTCCGCTGACGGTCGGTTTCTTTGTCATCGCCAATGATCCTGAGAATGTGGGTTTCTTATCTTACCAGTGGAATTTCGGCGACGGCGCCGTGTCGTCGTTGCCTCCCGAACTTTACATCTTCCATGTGTATAAACAGCCGGGAAATTACGTGGTCTCGCTGGTGATGAAAACTGTCGATGGCCGCTCGATTACGTTATTCACGTCAATAATAGTGCGCCCGCCCTC
>JBOHWM010000063.1:0-4724 GCA_050736555.1 Binataceae bacterium (SeqCode) | reverse complement strand
TCGCCAACACGGAAAGCGGCGAGTTGGGAATCGAAGCGCAACGCCAAAGCCGTCAACGTGCGGCCGAACGCCTGCCCTTCGCACAGTATTCCGAGCTTGATTACGAGATGGCCCGCGAGGCACTCACTCCACTGCTGCGACGGTTCCGCATGCGCGTATCGCGCCGCTTGCGTATCGCAAAATCCGGACGTCTCGACTTCCGCCGCACCATCCGGGCGGCGATCCAACGCGGCGGCGCGTTGGCGGATTTGCGTATGCGCGCGCGGCGGCGCCGCCATATCGATCTCGTGTTGCTTGCGGACATTTCCGGCTCGGTCAAGTATGCCTCTGAGCTGATGCTGGAACTGGTAGCCGGCGCGCGCCTCTATTTTCGTAATGTCAGGAGCTTTGTTTATGTAGACCGTCTGGCCGAAGCCGGCTTCGAACAGGGGCACGTCACGATGCAACCCGCACTGGATCTTTATGCCCGTTCCGATTTCGGCCGAGTGCTGAGTGAACTGTGGGAGCGTCGCGCCGAATTGCTCGGCCGCACCACGGTAATGTTGATTATGGGCGATGGACGCAACAATCGGAGGCCAGCGCGAGCCGATTTGCTGCGTCAGATTACAGCGAGTTGCCGTGCGGTGGTTTGGCTCAATCCGGAGCCGGCCGCGCGGTGGAACACCGGCGATAGCGCAATCGCACAATATGGGCGCGCAGTTAACGCGCTCGTGCCGTGTGAGAATCTTACGGTACTCGAACGCGAGCTTTCACGCCTCGCATGAGAGTCAGTGATGCTATTCGGTAATCTCAGCTAGATTTCACTGCAATAGGCGAAGAACAGACATCTTTAGCCGTAATTTCACTAGAACAGTTGACATAAATGGTGCTGGCACGATAAAGGTTTCATATCTAGCGAAAGATCGCGAAACCTTTATCGTGCCATTGAGACCTATTTTTAAGGCGATAGCCATGATTTTGAGTGCTTTCGCCTGCTTTGCGCTCTTGTTGGCACTGTTTGATTCCATCGCGATGGCGCAAACGGTTGCAGGCTCGATAACCGCGCTAAATGGCAGCGTACGAGTGATACGTGGCACGACCACGATCAACGCCACTTACGGCATGCCGATCGACGTCGGTGATCACGTGGTTACCGGCACGAATGGCCGCGCCACTATCACGCTGACCGACAACAGCCAATTGGAATTAACTGAATCTAGCTCATTGGTTATCGATCAGCAGGTGTTGGCTGCTGGCGGCACGCGAGCCACCACTCGAATCGGATTGCTGGGAGGCTTGGTGCGTTCCTTGGTAAAGGTTACGCCGGGCACGCCACCCAACTTCGACGTAAATACTCCAAACGCGGTGGCCTCGGCACGCGGCACCATGTACGATACCTCGTTTCAAAACGGTGTGCATCGCAAGGGCTATAAAAAATGCCGGGAATTCACCGACGTTTCGGTGTATGACGGCACCGTCCAAGTGAGCAATCCGACCAACCCCAGCGCCGCTCCGGTCACGGTT
The DNA here is from genome assembly GCA_050736555.1 of Binataceae bacterium (SeqCode). GTDB lineage: Bacteria > Desulfobacterota > Binatia > Binatales > Binataceae > JBOHWJ01. The sequence continues at coordinate 3,221 of JBOHWM010000063.1, read as the reverse complement.
ACGGCGGGCCATAAGACCACCGTTCCATGCGCGTTGGCGCCACTTCCGGCCACGGCGCTGCTGGCCTCTTCGGCAGCGGGTGGCGCCGCCGCCGCCGCGAGCACATTTCCTTTCAGCGGCGCGATTCTGGGCGCCGGAGTTGTTGCGGCTGGCGTAGTCGGTGGTTACGGTGCCGCAGGTGGCTTCGGCGGTCCGAGTCATAGACCTCCGGTCACCCCCACCCGGTAAGCTTGCGCGACGTCAGAACGGTGAGCGACGCTTTGCTCCTCGTCGAGCATATTCGCCGTTCTCGCGAGTTCAATGCGCCGGCGCTAAGGCGTAAACGGATGGCGTTTGGCAAGCCCGGGCGCTAAGCTCGCAAGCCTAACCAGATGGCTTCGAAGGCAGTCAGCAGGCGGCGCACGACCGCATTCAAGACTATTGCCGTCGGCCTGCTGACGGTAATCCTGGTCACCTTCTACAAGACTCGGCATCCGGCTCTTCTGGAATTTCTCACGCTCCGGGCTTCGGACCTGCGCATCTACTATCTGCGCGGAACGGCGCGTCCCACAGGCGACGTTGTTGTCGCCGCGGTGGACGACAAAAGTATCGCCGAACTCGGTCGCTGGCCGTGGCCACGTGGCGTCGAGGCACGGCTGGTTTCGGCGCTGCGCGACTATCACGTCGCCGTTATCGGGTTTGACATACTCTTCAGCGAACGCGATTCCAATGACGCGGAACGTGAAAAACTGCTTAACCAGCTGGCCGCGACGGGGCTCGGCGGCCGCACGGCGCGTGAGCTGTTCGCAGCTAACAACGACGACGCGTTCGCGGATGCGATCAAGGCACAGGGCTCGACCTATCTCGGCTATGCTTTCAACAGCCATCGGATCGAGGAATCCGGCCAAGTCGATTTATCCGGCTACAGTAGGCAAATGCTGCGACCGCCTCCGCTCGCCTACAATTTGATAATCCGTACATCCGGAGCTTCAGATCGGATGCTGTTGAAGGCGCGCGCCTATTTGCCGCCGGTATCGGTGCTGAATCAGGCGGCGGCAGGTGTCGCCTATGTGGATATCGATGCCGACAGCGACGGACTGATGCGCTCGTACCCGACGGTGGTTGATTTCAAGGGCCGATATTGTGTGCCGCTCTTTCTCGCCGTGGTCGATGCCGCCGCCAATCATGCGCCGTTGAGCCTGCAGCTTGGACCGGCGGGCGTCAGGCGGATTGCGATTGGCAACGTGCCCATCCCGGTGGACGAACTGGGTCATATGATGATCCATTTTCGTGGACGCGCCGGCACGATTCCACATTACTCGGTCGCCGATATCATCAATCACCGGGTCGCGCCCGGGAAACTCCGCGGCCGGATCGTTTTTGTCGGTGTGACCGGCCATGCTCTCGGCGATCGTTTCGTGACGCCGGTGGGCGGTGATTTTCCAGGTGTTGAAATCCAGGCGACGGCCGCCGACACGGTATTGCGCGGCGACATCATCCATCGCTCGGCGGCGCTGGAGGTAATCGGGGAGTGGATCGGGATCGCGCTGGGAGTCACCATCACGATGGCCGGCGCGTTTATCAGCGCGATCGCGAGTTTTGTGCTCGCCATCATGCTCGCGGCGGGATTTTTCTTGGTCGCAAGCTATTGGCTCTATCATTACCAGATTTTGATCGGCGTTGTCTTTCCGCTGATCATCCTGGTCGCAACCTATCTGGCAGTGGTGAGCTATCGCTATGTGACCGAAGGTTTGGAGAAGCGCCATTTGCGGCTGGCCTTCGAGCATTACCTCAATCCCGACGTCATCGCCTCAGTGGTGGATAATCCCGCGGGGCTGCGGCTCGGTGGCGAGCGCCGTCATCTCAGCATCCTGTTCTCCGATATTGTCAACTTCACCGCGCGCGCCGAACGTTCGGAGCCCGAGCCGCTGGTCGCACTCCTCAACACGTACATGACCGCAATGATCAACGTGATTTTCGAGACCAGAGGAGTGGTCGACAAACTCATGGGCGACGGCATCATGGCGTTTTGGGGGGCGCCCGTGAGTGTGCAAAATCCGGCTCGTCAGGCGGTCGAATGCGCGTTGCGGATGCTCGAGGAGCTGGAGCGCTTGCGCCAGCATGACGAGCGTTTCAAAGATCTCGATATCGGCATCGGCATCGCGACCGGTGAGGCGGTGGTGGGCAACTTCGGCGGCGATCGCCATTTCGATTATTCCGTTATCGGCGATACCGTTAATCTGGCCTCGCGCATTGAGGGTCTGACCCGCCAGTTCAAAGTACCGATCCTGGTCAATCGCACGACTTTGGCCGAGGCCGGCGATTCTTATGTTGCGCGCGAAATCGGACTGGTGAAGGTCAAGGGCAAAGATCAACTGGTCCCAGTGGCGGAAATCGTGGGCCGGAGCGCAGACGGCATCGACCCCGCCTATTACCGGCGCTTTTCTCAGGCGCTCGAACGAATACGCGCAGGGGATTCAGCCGCCGCATTGCGCGAACTGCTACGCGAACGACCCTCCGATCAGGTCGTGGCGATGTGCCTTGAGCGGCTCGACTCGGTCAACCAATCGCGCGAGATCGTCTTCGAGTTCGACACCAAATAGCGTCGATTCAATGCTTGGCGCGATTGCGCGCCGGCCCTTCCGCCTGGGTCAGATTGTTTGCGGTGTTGACCAGCGCCACATGGGTAAAGGCCTGAGGAAAATTGCCCACCTGGCGATGCAGCACCGGATCATATTCTTCGGATAACAAGCCGACATCGTTGCACAATCCGATCAAGCGTTCGAAAACCTCGTTGGCTTCCTCATCACGATCAAGCAGGTGTAGGCTGTCGGCAAGCCAAAAGGTGCACGGCAGAAATGTGCCCTCACCCGGCGGCAAGCCGTCAACGGCCGCATCACCGCCATAGCGCTGGACGAGGCCATCAACCACAAGTTCGCGCTGGATGGCCTCGACCGTGGCGATCACGCGCGGATCCTTGGGAGATAAAAAGCCGACCAGCGGGATCATCAGGAGCGAGGCGTCGAGCCCCTCCGCGCCATAATATTGCACGAAGGCGTTCCGTTTAGGATTGAAGCCATGATCGCAGACGTCTTTGTGAATCGCGTCGCGCAGCTTGCGCCATTTCTCGACCGGGCCGTCGGCGCCGTAACGTTCAACGATTTTGACCGCGCGATCAGCCGCGACCCATGCCATCACGCGCGAATGGGTGAAATGGCGCCGCGGTCCGCGCACTTCCCAAA
>JBOHWM010000062.1:0-6522 GCA_050736555.1 Binataceae bacterium (SeqCode) | reverse complement strand
TTGCCCTGCTTGTCCTGAATTTCAACCTCGCTGTTGAGCGTCACCATCAGGTGGTTGGGCCCGGCGGCACCTTGCGGGTCGGGCACGGCCGCACTGCCGTTGCTCGCCAATGCGGCGAAACTTCGCGTTGGCGTGGGCGCCGCGGCCGGCGTCGACGCGCTCTGCGTGACGGTGGCCATCACCATCGCGGTTCGGACCGGCGCGCGCGACGGCGGCGAAGGACTGGGCTGCACTTGCGGTAAAGTGCTGAAGTTCACTACGGTGGAGCGTTGAATCGCTCCAGGGGACCCCGAGATGACTATCTCGCCGTCGCTATTGGAGCTTTGTGCATGCGCGGCAGGCGCAAACCATGAGAGTACCAGCGCGCTGGCGGCGAACAGGGCCAATCCGCAAGCCGTCAGCTTCCACGACCACCGTCGCGTTCGCCTTGCGCGAAGCGGACGGAACATGCTCGTGACGATCGCATCGTGGCCGAGTCGCGATTTCACGAACGGACGTATTTTGCAAAGGGAATACCGCGCCGGATTTTCACCGCATAGACGATGGTCGGCGATTTACGACAGCGGGGCGGGGCTCAATCTCGAGCTAGGGCGAATCCGGACGACGTTCGCCACGCGCCGCCTAACAAAATAGAGAATCGGCAGGCGCCGCACGGATCTTACAATTCGTTATGCGGCATCGTGTCCATTTTGCGACGCCAGATTCGCGCCAGTGTCCAAAAATGGTCAGTTTTCGGACGAGTTGCGCCTCATATTGGGTTGCGGGCGAGTAGGCCACGCGCAATCACTAAAGCCTGAATCTCGTTGGTACCCTCGCCGATCATCATCAGCGGCGCGTCGCGATAAAAGCGTTCGACCGGAAATTCCGCCATATAGCCGTAGCCACCCAGCACGCGCATCGCATCCAAAGTAATCTTGGCGCATGCCTCCGAAGCAAACAGTTTCGCCATCCCGGCTTCAACGTCGCAGCGTTCGCCTGCGTCCTTCTTTTCAGCGGCGTTTTCAACCATAAGTTTCGCCGCCTGCAAGCGCGTCCCCATATCCGCCAGCATCAACTGAACCGCCTGATGTTGCGCAATCGGCTTGCCGAACGCCGCACGCTGCTGCGCATAGCGAATCGCGTTGTCAAAAGCCGCCTGTCCGACCCCTACCGCGCGAGCGGCGACGTTGATGCGTCCGACTTCGAGCGCGCTCATCACCTGCTTGAAACCTTCACCTTCGCGCCCGCCGATCAAATTGTCGGCCGGCACCTCCAATTCTTCGAGCAAAACCTCACAGGTGTCGATTCCCTTGTAGCCCAGCTTCTTGAGCTGGCGGCTCACGTTGGGACCGCGCTCGCTCTTCTCCACCGCGAACATGCTGATACCCTGATAAGCTGGCGAGGCTTTAGGATTGGTCTTGGCAGCAACCGCGAGCATCGTGCCATAGCGCGCGTTGGTGATAAACATTTTGCTGCCAGACAGCACATAGCTGTCGCCACGACGCGTAGCCGTGGTGCGAATCGACTGCACATCGCTGCCCGCATGTGGTTCGGTGAGGCCTAGGCCACCGCGTTTTTCACCTGCCGCCATGTCCGGCAGGAAACGTTTCTTCTGCTCGTCGGTGCCATGGTTAGCGATAACGTAAGCCATGATCAGATGGCTGTTGATCACGCCCGCCAGGCTCATCCAGCCGCGCGATAATTCCGCCATGATGCGCGCGTAAGTGGTAAAGCTCAGGCCAAGCCCGCCGTGAGCAGCCGGAATCGTCGCGCCGAACAGCCCCAACTCCTTCATGCGCGCGACCAACTGATGCGGATACTCGTCGCGATGTTCCAGTTCGTTGGCGGCCGGAATCACGTCGCGCTCGACGAAGCGGCGCACGGCTTCAACGATTTCGCGGTCCAATGCCTCATCCATAATGATGTTCCTTTCACCGGGCGAGCGCCCAAATCGAAGCCTACCAGATAGTGCGCAGTTTACCATGCGCGGGTTGCGAGGACGGCTCGGAAGTTGGTAACCTAAGCGTCAAATTGACGCAAAGTCGCGGTCATCAAAATGTCACCCAAAAATGTCACCGATGACGGCCGCCTCGAAGAGGACATCAGCAGTGGACATGCGGAGCTCAATTACCGGCGCGGAACTCCATCGCAAGCTCGGCCCCTTGGGTCATGACGATTACACCCTCGCCACCTGCGACCACTATGCGGACCTCATCGCCGAGATCAATCAGCTCAAACGGGAACGTCGCGCAGTGGTGCTGGCGCACAATTATCAGCGGCCGGAGATTTTCGAAGTCGCCGACTATATCGGCGATTCCCTGCAACTGGCGCGCAAGGCGCGCGAGGTGCGCAAAGCCGAGGTGATAGTCTTCTGCGGCGTACACTTCATGGCTGAAACCGCCAAGGTCTTTAACCCCGGACGCACCGTACTCCTGCCCGATATGCGCGCCGGATGCTCCCTGGCCGACAGCATCACTGCCGACGAGTTGGCCGAGCGCAAGGAGGAACTAAAGCGGCTTTATCCGGATTTGAAGGTAGTCTCCTACGTCAATTGCACCGCGGACGTGAAGGCGCTTTCTGACGCCTGCTGCACTTCAGCCAATGCGGTCAGGATCGTCGAGGCAATCGAGTCCGACCACGTGCTCTTCGTTCCCGATCAGAATCTCGCCAACTACGTCCAGAGCCAAACCAGCAAGCAGGTCATTTCGTGGGACGGCAATTGCTATGTGCATCATCAGATAACGCCGGCCGAAGTGGAGAAAGTTAAACGTGCCCTCCCCGGCATCAAGGTGATTGCGCATCCCGAATGCCGCAAGGACGTGCTCGCACTTGCGGACGCGGTGTTGTCGACCAGCGGGATGATGCGTTATGCGCGCGAGAGCGCAGCCGACAAGTTCCTGGTCGTAACCGAATGCGGCCTCTCTGACCGGCTGCTGATGGAGCTGCCCGACAAGCATTTCTATAAGGCCTGCAAATTATGCCGCTACATGAAGATGATCACGTTAGACGGCACCCTCGATTCCTTGCGCCAGATGCGCTACGAAATCGAGTTGCCAGATGACGTGCGCATCGGCGCACGCGACGCGCTCGAGCGGATGATCGAATTGAGTGCCTGAGAGGTGGCGGGGATTTACTTCGCCGTGAGCATCGGATGGCCGTTACCGTTGGCGTCCGACTCGGGCGTCTCGCCGGTCATTCCGATCACTCGGGTGCGATAACGGCTCAAATGGTTGCGCGCGACGTCGTAAGCCTCCTGCGCCTTCCCCAACGACTTGCCGATCTCGTCGAAGCGGCTTTCGAAATAGCCGAACGCTTTTTGCGCCTTCTTCAATTCTTCAGTCACACGTTCGTAACCCTTGGCGAACTCGTACATCTTGAATACCATCTGGATCGACTGCAGGGTGACGATCAGGGTGTTGGGTGAGACGGGGAAAATGTGTTGCTTGTTGAGCCATTCAGACAACTCGCCGTTGAGCACCGCCTCCATGTAAAGCGTCTCGCTGGGCAAATACATCAGGGCCATATCGGTGGTGCCGTTTTCGGGATGGATATAGGTGGCGATGCGGCGCCCTTGCTCTTTCATCACGCGCGCGAAATTTTCGCGGGCGGCGGCGGTCTGCGCCGGGTCGGAGGTCTCGAACAGCGCCAGCACCTGTTCGCGTGGAAATTTCGCATCGATCGGCAGCACGCGGTCCGGAAATTTGATTACGGCGTCGGCGCGGCCACGGCCGTCGCTACCCGCCGACGCCTGCAACTCGTACATCGAGGCGGGCAGGAAGTCTTCCAGCAGGCGTTCGAGACTTTCCTCGCCAAAACGCCCGCGCAGATGCGGAAGCTTGAGCAGATTGTTAAGGTCATTGATCGAGTTGCCGAGCGTGCTCACGTTGCGTAACTGCTCCTCGGCCGCGCGGAGATGTTCCTGGACTTTTTCGAACTGCCGAAAGCCCTCTTTGATATTTTGGTCGAGTTTGTTCCGCACCTGATCGCCAATCGCCAGAAGTTTCTGATCAACTTCGTTCCGAATCGCTTCCAGGCTTTCGCGGGTTTGGCCGATCAATACAGCAAGATCACCTTTCAAGACTGCGGCGCCCCGCTCTTGAGCGGTACTCAACTCCTGCCGCATCCGCGCCAATGCGTCACTCTGTCTGACCGCCGAAAGCTCCAGCTTCTCATCGACCTTGCCGCGAATCGCTTCGAGCGCCTCACGCATTTGCGAGGTGGTCACGGTAATTTCGTCTTTTAACACAGAGCCACTGTGTTCCAGCGAATTGCTCAGCTCCGACCTAGCCTCCTTGAGCGAACCGGCTTGGCGATCGCCGAAGATAGCAAGGCCTTGCTCAGTCGTCCGTTGCAGGCCGGCGAACTTGTTTTCGAGCCGTTCAATCGCCTGGGAGAGGCTCCTCGATTGCTCAGTGCGCCCCGCCATCATCTGCCCATCAACCCCTTCGCGCATCTGGCGAAAAGCGGTGGCAAGCCGATCGGTCAGCTCCTGGCGCAAGTCACCATTGGTGCGTTCCAAACGTCCGGCAATATCTCCCGTGGCGCTATTGAACATTTCAAACACTGATTGCCGCAGCGGCGCGACCGCATTTTGCAGGGCCACGCGCATTCCCGCCCGCATCCGCCAAAAACATGCAATCACCGCAATCGCGAGAAGTAGATTCGCAGCTATAAGCGCAACCAGCATCGTCGCCACCCTTCCTCCAGCCTGCCGCCGATACTATTACCAGCGCGCGTCCGCACAGAACCAAATGGCTTCAGTTTTGTCCACTGCCGGGTCAACGGCTGTCTGCTCTTGTCCACAGCGGATAGGAAAAGCCCATCAAATGCGCCGCGCGCCACGCAATGCTATGGTGGGTAAAGCGCGTGAAGGAACTCCTCGGAAAAGGCACCACGCTGATCGTGCTCGGGCCGGGCGGCGTCGGCAAAACCACCGTCGCCGCGGCGCTCGGCGTGGCCGCCGCCGCGCACCATCTTGAAACTGGAGTTATAACTGTCGATCCGGCACGGCGGCTGCGCGACGCGCTCGGGCTGAACCTGAGCGCACGCCCGTGTCGGCTTGACTCGCGACGGCTGCGCGCCGCCGGGCTGGATCCGTCGCTCAGGTTGTGGGCGATGGTGCTGGACGTGAAACGTACATGGGACGGACTGATCGAACGCTTTGTTAAGACGCCCGCCGCGCGCCGCCAAATTCTTGATAATTCGTTTTATCAAAGCCTGACCGAGCGCTTCGCCGGCGCGGAGGCTTATGCGGCACTGGAACAACTCTACGATCTGCATGAAGCCGCGCGCTTCGAAATGGAAATCGTGGACACGCCGCCAGCCAGTCATGCCTTCGAATTTATCCAGGCGCCGGCACACCTGATTCGCCTGCTTGATTCGCGCGCCGCACAATGGCTTTTCACGTCCTATTCAAATCGTGCGTTGTCCATGGCCGGTCGCGTCGCGCGTTTCGTCGTACGAGAACTGGAGCGTTTCGCTGGAATTCGGACGCTTACAGCGATTTCAGAGTTTTTCTCCGCGACCGCCGACGCCATCAACGATATCACCGCACGCCTGCGCAAAACTGACGCGCTGCTGCATTCTCCCAGCGTATATTTCGTACTGGTGACGACGGCGGAAGAAGATCGCCTCCGCGAGGCTGCCGAACTGCGCGAACAAATGGAAAGCGAAGGGTTGCGGCTCGGTGCGATCGTCTTGAATCGGGTCGTCAGTGAGGCCACATTCGACGCGCTGCGGGATGCCCCGCGGCAGATGCCAGCACATTTGGAGGAAATCGCAGCGCTACGATCGCGCCTCGGCATTGACGCACAATCGGGCGTTAGCGCGCTTGTCGGCTACCTCGAGGAATATGCGGGGCAGGAAAAGTCCGCGATTATGCGCGCGGCCGCTTTCGCCGAACAATTACCCACGCACGTCAGACTTGTAATCGTGCCGGAAATCGCTCCAGGCGTACGTGATCTGCGCACCTTGGCAAAACTCGGCGCGATCCTGACCGAGATGAATTTGGGCCGGCGGTTTTTGGAAACCGTCTCACAAGCCTTGTGCGGCTCCGATGAGCGGGATGCGCGGGTATCTGCGAGAACACCTCCCTTGAACGCTGCAAACGCTCAGCGCCACCGCTAAGACCGCTCATTTTTTTTGAAGATTCCCGCTTCGCTCTCGAACAACTCGCGAGCACCGGCTAATCTATCGAATTCTATTCCATTCTATAATCGCGACTAGCAATGCAATCGGAGCCTTATCTGTTATTGAATAATGGCTGCGTGCTTACGGGTCTTTTTTAACGATCAAGTCTGCACATTAAGCATCGTCAATTGGGATTGGGCGTCGACTACGACACCCAGCACCGAACCTGATCGTGCAGGAGGTGCCGAGCAACGCGAGCGCTCATCCGACCGTCGGCATGGAATGCCGGAGTGAGCCTGTAAGCCGGGTTCTGTACCCTTGCGGGCAGCGATCATTCATCTTGGCCGGACGATTGCTCGCCGGCTCCAGCGACCGAACCCGAGGGATTATGAGCGGGCCGCTCACCCTCCTATT
>JBOHWM010000061.1:0-1617 GCA_050736555.1 Binataceae bacterium (SeqCode) | reverse complement strand
AGCTGGGACAGCAACGATAACAAATTGTAGATCAAAATTGCCGCGCAGACCGCCGCGATGAGTCCGAGCGAACGCATCCTCGCGGTGTATCCGGGGCGATCAAAATAGTTGCGCAAAACGATCGAATGCGCGCGTGAACCGGTGGTCATCCATCGCTGAACCGCTTGCGGCCGCAAGAGCAGGCCCAGCGCGACGGCTGCCAGTGCAATCGCGATCGCCAACGAGACGAAGATTCGTATACTTACCTGCGCCATCCGAAACCGTATCGCCGTGTTTGCGCCGCTGCGATTATCCGACTCCGCCGCCGGCTTGTCGCAGCCCGGGTGCGGCCGGCCGCCGGTTCGATTGCCCGACCGCGCCAACGCTCGCTTCAGGTTGTTTTTCCCAAGGTCATGAGCACGGTTTGTTCACTAAGGCGTGTTTCTTCTTATGTCTTACTACGGCGCGGATGCCCGTTGTGCAAGTTGGAGCATGCTTGTGCTAAAGCCTTATGCCCTCTATTCTTCCTTCGGTCGCGGACTCACGCTACTGGCGCCGGGTCCGGGCGTTGCGCGTATTGGTATGAAAACAATCCAATCCGTTATGCCGTCCACGGACGTATAACAGGGTAGCCACGTGCCAGGTTCCCTGGTTAACGAACCGTCCGACGAGGCCTTGATGCGTGCTATCGCCGCCGGTGACCAACAAGCCCTGCGAAGCCTCAATCAGAGATACGGACACGCCCTGGCGGTCGTTGCCGATCGTATTCTGAGCGACCGAACCGATGCCGAGGAAGTCGCCGCCGACGTACTCTGGCAGGTCTGGCGCCAGGCGGTGCTGTTCGACCGCACGCGCGGCTCGGTCGGAGCATGGCTGATGATGTTGGTGCGCAGCCGCGCCATCGATCGCCTGCGCACGCGCACCTCGCGCGAGGCCGTGGCGCGTGCCGACGCCGCTTCCTTCGTGGATGACCCAGTGCCGGATCCGGCCGGCGCCCTCCACAGCGCCGAACGCCGTAAGGTGGTTGGCGCCGCGCTCGCCACGCTGGCCGAAGGCGAGCGCACGGTGCTTGAACTAGCGTATTTTTCCGATCTTTCGCAGTCGGCTATCGCGGAAAAGACCGGATTGCCGTTGGGCACGGTCAAAAGCCGAATTCGCAGCGCAATGATCAAACTCAAGGAGGCGCTCAAACCCATCAGCGACTAACGGCGGATGGATCACGATCAGCTAAAAGAGCTGTTGCCGCTCGAAGCGATCGGACGGCTGGAAGGCGAAGAGGCGCGCGCCATGGCGGCCCATCTGGCCACCGGCTGTGACGAATGCGAGCACGAGCTGCGCGCTCTGCGCGAGGCACTCGCCGCGATGGCGCTGAATTATGCGGGCGAGGGCACCGCCGACACGATTTGGCGGCGTCTCGAGAGCCGCCTGAATAGCGCGGCGACGCCCACTGGCGCGAACCTTGGAGCGCACTCCGCCGCACGGCGCGAATCCAGCCGTCGCGCTGGTATCGGCTGGAAGGTTTTCAGCGGGATGGCGGCCGCCGCCACGATCGCGCTGGCAATCACGACCGGCCTCTTCGCCCATCAGAACGCCACCATGCCGGCACGTTACATGAGCCGCATCGATGCACTCGAATAC
>JBOHWM010000060.1:0-3544 GCA_050736555.1 Binataceae bacterium (SeqCode) | reverse complement strand
TCCCGATGGGAGCGGACTGGATCATTTTGTCGAATTCGGTTTTCACCTTTGCCCCGAAATCAGACTCTATCTGATAAACCTCGGTGAATTCGGCGAAGGCCCAGCGCCCATGGGTTCCGAGATGGTTCACACCGGGCACCCAGTACGTGTCCATCGTGGATTTCTTCTCCTTCGCATCCTCGCGCCGATAGCCCTTGATCTCGACCACGAGATGGAGCGGCTCGCCGCCGCCGTCATCGACGAGCACGATGAAGTCGGGGATATACGTGCGCATCGACGAGCCGTATCGATAGGGCACTTCGAGGCCGAGGTTGTAATTCTTGGTATACGCGATCACCCTGGGATGCGTTTCCGCGACGCGGCAGAATTCCGCCTCCCAATCGCTATCGAGCACGACCCAGTTCACCTGATTTTTCGGCGGCGGTCCGATGGTGTCCCATCGATCGGCGCGTGAGGTATTGAAGCGGACGTATTTGGTCGAGCCGGTGGGATTATAAGGATCGAGCAGCGCCTTGATTGGCCGCGCGTCGACGAAGTTTCGCGTGATAGCGGCGGTGATCCGGTTGCACGCCATATCGGCGAGCTCCTGGTACATCAGCAAACCCGGCACGGTGCCGCCCTTGCACACGAGACAGGTGTCGAGCCATTGCCGCGTGATGCGCTTTAACTGGCCGAACAGGTAAAGCTTCGGTTCCTCGCCGGGATCGCGCCACTTCGTGTAAAGCAGCCGCTTGGTGACGTTGTAGACGATCCTCGCAGGCCGCAGGTCGCCGAGACCTTCGAGATTCATATCCACGCCTTCGCCGATAATGCCGGAGTTGCGCGTGATTGACGGCCCGACCAGGTCCGGGCTGAGTTCAAGCACGGAGTCGCCGTTGAAGTCCGCGCTCAGCCGCTCTTCGGCAAGCTCGACGCGATAGCCCTCGACGCGCGGGAAACGGATTTCCAAAGCGTCACGCTCGGGGCGGACCGCGCGCACCTGCACGGTCTCGCGCGGCGGCTGCGGCGGTGCGACCACCGGCTTCGCGGTGAAGTCGAAGGGCACGCCGAAGACGTCCGCGTACTCGACGTTGAAAAGCCCCTGGTCATTGAGATCGTATGATTGCCGGCGCAGCGCGCGGCCAATCACCTGCTCGCATAGCAGTTGGGTGCCGAAAGCTCGGATGCCTAGCACATGCGTGACGGTGTTGGCGTCCCAACCCTCGGTGAGCATCGAGACCGAGACGACGCATCGGATTTCGGCGCCGAGTTGGCCGGGTTTACCAACCGTGTTCATGACCTCCCGGAGCAATTCCTGATCGGTGATTTTGTCCCCGGCAAGTGCGTCGCCGCTGCGTTCCACGAGCTCGCGTTTGAAGCGTTCGATTTCGTCCGCCGCCATGTTGCGGAAGTTATGGTCGAGCGCGTCGCCGGCTTCGAGCTGCTCGCTGTCGATCAGCAGCGTATTCGGACGGGGAAGCGGATTATCGAAGCTGTCGAAATTACGGAACAGCTCAAGGCGTCCGTTCTCCAACCCGCCGCTGCCGTCTTCGTTCTCACGACGAAAACCGGAGATGAAGTCGTAGACCAGTTTCGAAATTGCGGTGTTCTGGCAGACGATGATGAAGCATGGCGGGGCTTTGATGCCGTGCTCTTGCCAGAGCTTGAAGGTCTTTTCGTAGTGCCCGTAGAGAGCTTCGAGCGCCGTTTGCAAACGCGTCGGGAGCTTGAGCGGGTCGAGTTCGCCGCCCTTGCCACGTCCCTTTTTGGGCATGTCGTTGCGGATGTTCTCCCAAAGATCGCGGAACATGGGCATCTCGTGGCCGGGGATATTCTCCGCCACCGGAACACGGGGTAGTTTGACGATGCCGCACTCGATCGCGTCCATGAGAGAAAAATCGCTCATGGTCCACGGAAACAACGAACCTTCGGTGTAGCCGGAGCCGCGCAGGAAGAAGGGCGTGGCCGAAAGATCGAGCACACGGCTGAGGCCGAGCTTGCGATTGACCGCTTCGAGGCCGGAAATCCACAGCCGTGCCGCTTCGTTTCTCTTTTCCGCCTCTTTGCGATCCTCGCCCTTCAAGTCCTCGTCATCGTCGTTTTTCGGTTTCTCGCGGTAACAGTGATGGGCCTCGTCGTTGATCACGAGGATGTTCTTCATCCCCATCAGGTCGGGCATCACGCGCTGGAGCATCTGGCCTTCGGTTTCGAGCGTGCTGGGCTCCTGACCGCGGCGGCCTTGAAGAAGCTGGCGTCCGCCCTCCGAAATTTCCATGCGCTCGCGGAGCCTGAAGGCATGAAAATTGGTGATGACTATTTTGGCGCGGTTGAGGTCGTCGAGCAGGTCGCTGGGAACGAGTTCGCGGCTGGCATAGTAGCTGTCGGGATCGTTCGGCTGGAGCACGCGCAGGCGGTCCTTGATGGTCAAGCCGGGGGCGCAAACCAGGAAGCCGCGCGTGAAGTTCCTGCTGCCCGGCCGTCGCACGGCATTGATCGTCTGCCACGCGATGAGCATCGCCATCACGGTGGTTTTGCCCGCGCCGGTAGCCAGTTTCAGCGCGATACGGAAGAGCTCGGGGTTCGCGTCGCGGTTCGCGCCGCTCAGATGCTCGAGAATGCCCTTGGCGCTTCTGAACTGTGGCGCAACCTCGATCAGCCAGATGGCGGTTTCAACCGCCTCCACCTGGCAGAAGAATGGACGGATTCCACTGAAGGTGTGATGGCGCCAGTGCTGAAGCAGGCGCCTGGTCTCGGGCGTGACCTGCCATTGGTTCGGGTTCGGTAGCGCGCGCCACGTATCCACGGCCCGGCGTACCTCGTTGATGATGGGCATCGGGTCGTATTGCTGCTTCGCGGTCGAGATGCCTTTGCCTTCGTTAAACACCAACAGCGATTGTGTAGCCTTGTGCTTCTTCGGCTTGGGGATAGGCGTGATAAATCGCGCTTCGCGCCGTCGCTCGATGATCTTCTGGGTGGGCTGTCCGACGTCGTCCAGTTCCCAATGGCGCGAGGGGTATGCGTAGGGAGAGTTGAGAATTGGATGTTCGAAAAATTCGTTCATTATATCACGCTATCTCCCCCCGCGCAAAGAACGGGGGAGGCGACTCCGCGAGTTGCTCGTGATTGAGCGGAGTGTCTGACTCATACGGCGCAAAACCACGATAAGACTCGCGTTCGCGATTATAGTCGCGGGAACGACGCGAATTCTAACATCACTTGACAGATAGCTGAATACAAAATGTCAAGACGCAAGGAAGCATGGTCTCGAGCATAGGTAAGCGATCCGCCCCAACCACGTGGGCAGCCGCAAAGCTGTTCGGCGCAACGGCTTCGCCCTACTCTAATTTGCCGCCGACATTACTTCTCTGGGGGCTGGCTCGAACGTGTTACAGGTGACGCATCGAAATCGGTCCCTGTTCCAAGTGCCGGGGCACCTCAATATCGATCAGAGCGCGGTCCAGAATTGTAGGGAGAGCCCTGTCAGATCAGAGTTTTCGCCCACGGCGGCGACGATCGATAATACGACAGAACTTGCTATTGTACGCACTCGCGCTGCGTATGAACG
>JBOHWM010000059.1:0-2330 GCA_050736555.1 Binataceae bacterium (SeqCode) | reverse complement strand
CATTCTTTTTACATTTTCCAGCGGCTCGAAACAACCAACCCAATTGCTTGAACAGCAGCTCGGCTATTCCCGCGATGTGATTTTATTTCGACGGACAAAACGTATAGTTATCCGGCCCAATCAAACTCGAGTTGCCGGTTCGATTCTCACGACAGAACCGCAACGATGAAAGTGGAGTGGAAGCGTGCCCGAGCAGCTATCGGCCGGAAAGAAGGCGGCGCTGACGCGCAAGCGCCGCCTCGCCGCGCTAAAGGCCAGTCACACCCGTAAACGTTTGAACGCATTCTCAAAGGCACGTGCGGCCGAAGCCGCGAGTAAAGAGGCATTGCGAGCTTACTGCGCGGAGCATGGATGGCGCGTGGCATTCTTTGAAGGCGATAGTGGGGCTCCGAGAACTGGGATTATCGATGCCATAGCATTCCGCCTCGGCCGCGCGCAGCCGGATCAGCTGGATATACGACTTGTCCAACTGAAAGGCGGCGGCGCGGGCGTGAGTGGGCGCGAGATTGCGCGTTTGAAAAAAGCGGTGGCCAACGCGGTCGTTAATTGGCTAATCGCCGAGTTTGACGGTGAAGAACTCCATCTGGTCCCGGACAGCTCTATCGCCTGAACGCCAACACCGCTTTCCGGGGGTAGGCTTTTGCAACGCCTCGTCCGGATATACACTGTGCTTGCCTGCTATGCCGCTCTGACCTATTTTGTGGCGGATCACGCGGCGCTAAAGACCGCTGTTTTCACTCCTCCGACGGAGTTTCCTTAGGTTTTTGGAACTCTATGTGGATCGTCCGTTTCGCTCTTCGCCGACCACTCACAGTAATGGTGATGGCGCTCCTGATGCTGGTGCTCGGCGCGTTGTCATTCTCCCTGATGAACGTCGACATCTTCCCGGTGATCGATCTGCCGGTCGTCATGGTGATCTGGAATTATCCGGGGCTGTCCGCCGAGGGGATGGAACGGCGCATGGTGCTAATCAGCGAACGCGGTTTTTCCACCACCGTCAACGGCATCGAGCACATGGAATCTGAATCGATCGACGGGATCGGCCTGATCAAGGTTTTTTTCCATCCAGGGCAGACCACGGCAGGCGCGATTGCGCAGATGAATGCGGTGGCGGAAACCATCCTCAGAATGATGCCGCCAGGAACTCAGCCGCCCCTCATTATTGACTACAACGCGGCGAACGTGCCGGTTGCTCAACTCGACATCTATAGTAACACCCTGTCCGAAGCCCAGCTTTTTGATTACGGTCTCAATTTTATCCGCGTAAAGCTTTTCACCATCGAGGGCCTCTCGACGCCGGCGCCCCTCGGCGGCGTGAGCCGGGCCGTGATGGTTAACCTGCATCCGAACCAGCTTTATGCCCAGGGCCTTTCGCCACAAGACATTGCCAACGCGGTCAATCAAGGCAACGTCACGATTCCGGGCGGGACGGTCAAAATCGGCAATCGCGAATACAACGTTGAGATCAACGGCCTGCCCAACAAGGTCTCAGAGTTCAATCAGATACCTGTCAAAGTGGTAAATGGCGCGACGGTCTATCTAGGCGACGTCGCACCGGTCCGTTACTCGCACGAAGTGCAGGACAATATCGTGCGAGTCAACGGCAAACGTGCCACGTATCTGATGATCCTCAAGCATGCCGCCGCCTCGACCCTGACAGTGGTTGACAAGGTGAAGGCGAAGATTCCCGCGATCCTGGCTACCGCGCCGCATGGCCTTGAGATGAAGCTGACTTTCGACCAGTCGAAATTCGTGCGCGCCTCGCTATGGGAGGTAGTGCGCGAAGCGGCAATCGCGGCGGGATTAGTCGCCTTGATGGTGCTGGTTTTTCTCGGTGAGCCGCGCAGCATGCTGCTGGTCATTATCTCGATCCCGCTGTCGATTCTCACCGCCATCATCGCGCTCAAACTGGCCGACGAGACAATCAATACGATGACACTGGGGGGCCTTGCGCTGGCAGTCGGCATGCTGGTGGACGACGCCACCGTGGTCATCGAAAATATCCATCGCCATCATGCGATGCATAAGCCGCTGCTGGTCGCGATTCTGGACGGTTCGGAGGAAATCGCAACACCAGCATTAATCGGCACGCTGGCAATTTGCATCGTGTTTTTTCCGGTAGTCCTGCTCTTCGGCGTCGCGCGCTTTCTGTTCACGCCATTGGCGCTGGCGGTAGTGTTCGCGATGCTCACTTCGTACCTGTTATCGCGCACACTGGTGCCGGTTATGGCGCGTTATCTGCTGCCGGAAACGCACGCCGAAAATACCGGGTCGGGACCATGGGCGCGCTTTTCGCGCGGCTTCGACAGAGGCTTCGACCGGTTTCGCGA